>JALRBM010000071.1 GCA_023257755.1 Candidatus Saccharimonadia bacterium
GAAAAACTTAAGGTAGGCGATACCGTGAAAGGTGTTGTCACCGGTGTTGTTGACTTCGGTGTCTTTGTGAACGTCGAAGGTATCGAAGGCCTGGTCCACATCTCTGAAATCAGCTGGGAGCGCGTCAATAACCCATCTGAATACGTTAAGGTCGGCCAAACAATCGAAGCCAAGATCATCTCGATTGACAAGGACCGTCTCAGCCTCAGTATCAAGCAGCTGACACAGGATCCATGGCTGGATGAAGTAGAGAAATTCAAGCCAGGCGAAAAGGTTGAGGGTACGGTGACTCGTATCACTCCATTCGGCGCCTTCGTGCAGATCAGCCCCGCTGTAGAAGCGCTCGTTCACATTTCTGAACTTGGCGATGGTAACGACGTTGACCCTGAAAAGGTCTTCACGCTGAATGAGCGCAAGACCTTCAAGGTGCTTGAAATCGACCGCGACAACCGCAAGATCTCTCTTTCACTTGCTGACAAAAAATAATAAAACGTCCGCATGGTAACGGGCAGAAAGGAGCTTTCAATGAGCCAGGAAAAAGTGCTTGTCATTGCTGACTCGATTACTGTAGGCGAGCTGGCCGAGACCCTTAAACTGCCCGTGACAACCCTGATTGGTGAGTTGTTTAAAAACGGTATCGTCGCAACCATCAATCAGCGAATTGATTTTGAAACGGCGACCATTATCGTCGAGGAACTCGGGTTGGATGTCGATCTTCAAAAGAAGGAAGCCAGCCACACCCACGAGCGCAAAACACATCAGCTTTCTGAAAAGGCGGTCGAACGCCCGCCGATCGTGGCTGTGATGGGGCATGTCGATCACGGAAAAACCAGCTTGCTTGATGCGATCTTAAAAACCAAGACGGTCGAGGGCGAAGCAGGCGGCATCACCCAGCATATCAGCGCCTACCAGACAGTCCGAAACAACCGTTCGATCACGCTTCTTGATACCCCTGGTCACGAAGCTTTTGCGGCGCTTCGTCAGCACGGCGCCACCCTGACGGACGTTGTGATTATCGTGGTGGCGGCCGACGATGGGGTAAAGCCTCAGACGGTCGAGGCAATTCGATTTGCCCAAAATGCCAACGCCAAGATTGTGATCGCAATCAACAAGATCGATAAAGATACCGCTAACTCGCAGCTCGTTAAAACGCAGCTGGCGACCGAGCACAACCTTAACCCAGAGGAGTGGGGCGGCGATACGATCATGGTCGAAGTCAGCGCCAAGACGGGGCAAAATATTGATAAATTGCTTGATATGGTACTGCTCGTCGCGGACATGGAGGAGCTGCGCGCCGACGTTGACGTTCCTGCCGAAGGCCTGGTGATCGAATCGCATATGGAGACTGGCCGCGGTTCAGTCGTCGGACTGCTTGTCGAGCAAGGCCAGCTAAAACCCGGCCATTTCCTTGTTGCGGGCACTGCTTACGGCAAAGTTCGAACCATGCTTGATTTTACGGGTAAAACGCTTCGCAGCGCAGGGCCCTCCACCCCTGTTACCGTGACTGGTTTCAAGGAACTGCCGCAGTTTGGAGATGTCTTTACGATCGTCAAGAACGAAAAAGAAGCCCGGCGCCAAACCGACCTTGCTCGAATCGAACGAGAGAAGAATGCGGCTAGTACGAATGTGACGGGCGCTGACCTACTTAAAATGATGAACCAGCAGCACGACACGCAGGAAATCAATGTCATCGTGAAGGCCGACGTTCAGGGGTCGCTTACCTCTGTGATGGACAGTCTCCGCCTGCTTGATACCGGGGATATGGTAACGCTTCGGATTGTCGGGAGTGGAGTGGGCAATATCTCTGAAAATGATATTCGGCTTGCTGCCGACGGCGAAACGGTGATTTACGGCTTCAACGTGGAGCTGCCGCCGGCAGTAAAGCGGCTGGCGATGCGCGATAAGGTACAGGTCAGGCTGTTCAAGGTAATTTACGAACTGCTAGATGATGCTCGTAGTACGATGGAAGAAAAGCTTGCGCCAGAGGTAGTAGAGACCGAAGTTGGCACGCTGACGATCAAGGGAATCTTCCGCACCCTAAAGGAAGAGCTAATCGTCGGCGGCGAGGTGACGAGCGGAAAGATCGTTCCGAATATCCTTGCCCGGGTAAAACACGGCGACGAACAGCTCGCCGAAGTAGAGGTAATGAGCCTCCAGCGCCAAAAGCAAGAGGCGAAGGAGGTCTTTGAGGGCGAGATGTGCGGACTGTCCCTAAAAACCACTAAAAAGCTCCTTCTAGAAGAAGGCGATACCCTCGAGTTCTTTACACGAGAACTGGTCAAACGCAAGCTGGACTAGATAGGTTCAAAAATGAAAATCCCGGGTGGCTAATCCGGGATTTTCATTATCTAGTGAATAAGCCAGTGCTTATACTTGACTTTAAATCAAAACTATGCTAATATTTACCTAAAGCAATAAAACAAACATTGCATAAAAAGTAAGCCAGCGTTCTTAAAAGGAGAACAATAAGATGTCAGAACGACCACGTTTTAATCCAGCATCCGAAGCCCTCGACAATTTCGAGGCTGATAAGCAGGCCCATGACGAGCAAGTTGCTCGTGAGTGGGTTAACAACCACCGTGAAGCGGCTCTAGACGAGCTGGGCAGTGAAAGGTTTTCCGCCGAGGATAGGCAAGTCTTAGAGGACCTTATTCCTGTTTCAGAAGCCCATGATCGTCTGGCAGAGCGTGCTGAAGCCGAATCTTTCGAAGAATCGCTTCGTCAGGAAGCCCGAGAAAACGGTGGCGTATTATCTTACAACGACCACGATGATCCCGATACGATGACCGAAGCCGAATCCGAGCGCCGTCGTCAGCAGGAGCGTGAAGTTATGGATAAGGCTTATGACGATCTTATCGCTGCCGATCCTGAATTGCGCCGTATGGATATGCTCTCTCGTGAAATTGAAGGACTTCGCAATAAGGAAGTTGATGCAGACACTGTTGATCAGGACGAAAGGATGCTCTTCGCTAAGGAGGACAAGCTTTCTGAACTACTTGCAAAATATGAAGCATCACCTCATTTTAGCGCTGCGATCGCAGATTATCTCATGGACCGTGAAGATGACAAAGCGCATGAAGAAGCTGGTTTGGAAGCCCTCTTTGAACTTCGAAGGCGTGCCACAGCCCCGGGCGAAACCGGTGATAAGGGCACAAGGGTTCCGACTGTCGAGACTGGCGAGGAAGGAACACCTGTTCCTACGGTTGAAACCGGGGAAGAGGGAACGATTGTCCCTACAGTAGAAACAGGTGAGGAAGGAACGCCAGTTCCTACCGTTGAGACCGGTAGCGAAGGTGAAGAAGGCACTACCGTACCAACCGTAGAGACTGGTGGCGAAGGCACAAGCGTCCCTACTGTCGAGACTGACACCCCTCCAGCTGAAGAGCGCGGTTGGTTTGGCCGCACTCGAGAAAGGATAAGGGACCGTCGCCGAATGCGTAATATTGTCCTGGGGGCGGCTGCCTTGACAGCGGTTGGTGTCGGTATCTGGGCGCTTCTTACGCAGAAGGATTCGACTATCCTCAATAATGCTCTTGGTGGAGACGTTCCTCCTTCGCCTCCTGAGCTACCCTTAGGTGGAGATGTGCCCGCGGGTGGCATTGATTTAGGTACTAATCCCGGGGATACACTTCCTCCTTCAAGCGAATTCGACTACCCATGGAACTGGGCAAGTGAGGCGGTCGGCAGTGACAACGCGACAACCTGGTTGCACGAACTTTCCGACAAGGCTGCGGCTGATGGCCACAAAGTAGAGTGGTTTACCCAGGCTGACGGTACCGAGTGGGTGAAGGTTGATGGCAACAGTACCACCAAAGACGTAATCGATGTCCTTCGACAATACAATAAATAGTACGCTATACTATTAGAAAACCAGTAAGTTAGCAAATAGGAGAAGGTAGATGTTCCAGATTGATGATAAGTTCTTGCAGGACCTGGGGTTAGACCAGCTTCCCGCAGACCAGCGCCAAGCTTTCAAGGATCACATACTAAATCAGTTGGAGCTAAGGGTAGGCACACGCCTGTCAGACGGTCTATCCGACGCGCAGCTTGCCGAATTTGAATCATTCGTTGACCGTGATGCCGAGAAAGTCCGGGCGTGGGTAAGCAAACACACCCCTGATTACCAGAATGACGATAGCTACAAGCAGCTAAAGTCTGGCACGCCCAACATTGATGACGAAACCCTCCTTGCAGAGTATGCTTCGCTGAAGTGGCTGGCGATTAACCGTCCTGATTATCAGACTGTGGTCGCACAGGTTATCGAAGAGCTGAAGAAAGAAATTCGCGACAACCGCGACTCAATCCTAGCGGCGTAAATACCCGTTGATAAATCCTTCGGCTACCATGGACCGGCCGCTGGGCGCAATAAGTTCATCAATCGACAAATAAGCACCGTCCTGACACAAGAGGTCAAGCGGTGTTTTTTGTTCTGAAGCGACATGGGCCTTTGTAACGATAATCTCGTGTCCTTCAATCGTCAGCCTGCTTTTTGGGTAGCGTAGGTGCGCCCGAATGCGGCGTTCTGCCTCTTGGGCGGATAAGGTCTCAAGGTTAAGGAACGAGTCTTTTTTATCTAAGAGGGAGCAGTAGGTAGCTTTGGTCTCGTCTTGGGCCTTGGGTTGAAGCGAGCCGTCCAAAATGGAAGGGAGCAGTTCGAAAAGCAGTTCAGAGCCTTGCTTTGAAAGCCGTTCGTAAACCTCGAATTTGGTTTCGCTGCCATCTAGCTTTAATGTAGATTGGCCATACACGGGTCCCGAATCCATCCCGGCCGTGAGCCGCATTATGGAAACGCCCGTTTCGCTATCACCGTTCAGCACGGCCGACTCGATAGGTGTCGGACCGCGGTATTTTGGAAGCAGGGAAGGATGAACGTTAACGATGCCGCCCGGAAAAACGTCGATTATGCGCTGTGGAATGATGCGGCCGTAGGCAACGAGGATAGCAATATCGGCGTTTAATGCCTCCAATTCATCAATAATGTCTCCAGGTTTATTCGGAAGGAACACCGGAATATTGTTCGTCTCGCCGATTTTAGCTACCTCAAGATCGCGGTGGTTGCGTGATTTGCTGTCGCTATGATGCGACACGATCGCTTTGACATTATAGCCACGTTCGATAAGTCCTGAAAGAACCGGCGCATCGGTTTTTTTGAGGCCGCTAACGAGGCGCTCGTTACCAAAGAATACGATTGTTTTTGATAGCTTTTTCATAATCAAGAGGTTGCAGCTCGCCTTTTTCGTCGAGAGTGTAGAATGCTTCTTCCTGGTCTTTTATGTGGTCGACAAATACGACGCCGTTAGTGTGATCGATCTCATGTTGAATGACACGGGCCAGGAAGCCTTCCGCTTTAAACCGTATTTCGTTACCGTCGATATCCATAGCTTTGACGCGTATTTTCGAATGGCGAGGAACCATACCGTAGATGTTCTTAACGCTGAGGCAGCCTTCATAATCGCTGATAAGCTCGCCTTCGAGTTTAATGATTTCGGGATTGATAAGCGCAGTGAACTGCTTATCTGCTTTGTCATCAAAATTACTGCGAATAATAACAACGCGCTCTAAACGGTCAACCTGGACCGCAGCGAGCGCGGCGCTGATTTCGTGCGGGCGGCTGCTTTCCCAGTCGAGCGAGGCGCTCGTCATGTCATCAACGAGTTTTTTGACCTCATCGGTGATGACGTGCACTTTAACCGACTTCTCCCGGAGGTGCGCATGGGGGAGGGTGATGATATCTTCGCTTTTCATTCACCTCATTATAGCAGTTTTTTAAAGGAGGCTAGCAGGATCGAGTTCGAACTGCCAATGGGCGGGCGGCAGGTGAGCTAGTACGTTCACCAGCGTCCCTCGTTTCGGTGATTTTAACACAAGCTGCCACCGGTAGGTGTCGTGCTGTCGTTCATAAAAGGCAGGGGTGGGCCCAAGGATTTGCAGATCTGGTATGTTCATGGCGCGTAACTGTTTGGCAAAACTTTGGGCGTTGCGTATGGCGGCGGCCTCGGTCTTATACACACACGAGAGCTTCAGGAGAAAGGTAAATGGCGGAAATAGCGCCCGTTTTCTTTCCGATAAGGCGTAAGTGTAGAAATTTTCATAATCTTGGGAGAGGCCGTAGGTTATGGCGGGGTGAGCTGGCTGATAGCTCTGAACGACCACGGTCGTGGGATGATGTGAGCGGCCGACCCGGCCGACAGCTTGGGCGAGAAGCTGAAAAGTACGTTCGGTGGAGCTAAAATCGGGCAGGCTTAGCCCGGCGTCCGCCTGGACGATGCCGACGGTGCGCAGCTTTGGAAGGTCGAGTCCCTTTGCGATCACCTGAGTCCCGATGAGGATATCGATCGCACCGCTGTAAAGCTTGTCGTATACCTGGTCGACGGTTTCTTTTGCATTGGTGTCACCATCGAAGCGGGCGATCGTCTTATCGGGAAAAAGTTTCCGTACCTCGGTCTCTATGAGTTTCGTGCCGATTCCCTTATGAATGACATCGGCATGATGGCACAGAGGACAGCTGGTCGGGACGCGGTCCGTTTGGCCACAGATATGACAGCGTAGCTGATGTGTATCCGTGTGGAGCGTGAACGGAACAAAACAGCGAGGACAGGTGGCGATCCAGCCGCAGTTTTCGCATAGGGTAGTGCTGGCGCTGCCGCGGCGATTATGAAAGATCAACGCTTGGTGGCCTGCTGCGAGCGATTCACTCATCTTTTCAAGCAGGGTGTTCGAAAAAAAACGGTGCTTCGTGAATTGGTGTCGTTTTGTCATGTCAACAAGGTCGATGGTAGGCGCAACTGCTTCGGTCTTTGCTCGGTCGGGCATGTGAATCACTGGACGGTTGGCATGGTGCGCAAGATAGTAGTCTGCAACAGGGGGAGTGGCGCTACCAAGGACAAGCTTTGCCTTATGGAAAGTCGCCAGCACGCTGGCTGCTCGTAGGGCGGAGTAACGAGGGGATTGTTCCTGCTTGAAGCTGGGTTCGTGGAATTCATCGATGACGATCAGGCCGATGTTTTTTAAAGGAAGAAAAAGGGCGGACCGGGGGCCGATGACGACAGTTGGCTTATCGTTTTTTAACACGGATAGCCAGCTTTGATGGCGTTCCGCCTCGGTCTGGCGGGAGTGGGTGAGAACGATATTGTCGAAATGATGGGAAAATTCGTCGACAAGCTGCGAGGTAAGTGATATCTCGGGCACAAGGACGATGACGGATTGGCCTGCTTGGAGAACATCGCGGGCTACTTCGATATATACGGCTGTTTTGCCTGATCCGGTGACGCCGTGAAGGATGGTCGATCCTGAGGACATGGTGCGAATCGTCTCAATCGCCGCTGCCTGTGCCGAATTGAATACATTTTTTGTTCGAGCGCGGCTTGTTGGTCGGGAGATGTCGGTACTTTTACGCCTTTTTCTCTGAACCCCTCGAGGGAGCACGGTTTGCAGTACGGTAGCCAGATGGGTGGCGTAGTAGTCGGAAAGCCAAAGCGCCAGGTCGACGATCGGTCCAGGTAGTGGTTTGTCTTCGATGAGGGCAAGAATAGGCTTGGTCGCGTATGAGGGAGCGCGGGATTCTTTGACAACGACGCCAACGACCTCCTTTTTGCCTACTTCAATAGACACGATCGTCCCTAGCGTCAAGGGTATATCAGAGGAATAGGTAAACGAGGCGCTGCTCGCCCGGATAACCTGGTTTGGCGCCACCTCGTAGTAGTGCATGTTTTCATTATACGTGGTGTCGTCCTTCTGTCTTTCTAAAAAGAGAATTATCTCTCGTCACGTCGGCATTATACTGATAAAATAACCGTATGTATTTTGAAAGTCGCGCCCAGGCCGGACAACTGCTCGCTACCCAATTGGCAGAGAAGTATCGCTATGACAACTGCGTGGTTGTTGCACTGAGCGACGGAGCGGTGCAAGTGGGGGAGCAGATAGCCTCAGCGCTTCACTGCATCCTGACGATGCTGCTTATTGAGGATATTCCTGTACCTGGGGAGAGCGTGAGTTTTGGCGGCGTCTCGCAAAACGGCGGCTTTACGTATAACGGCATGTTCAGCGCCGGAGAAATCGAAGAATATGTCGGAGAGTTCCATGGCTACCTTGAAGAGGAGAAAAGAAAAGCCTTCCAAAAGATCAATCGTCTTTTAGGCGACGGTGGGATTATTGATAATGATATGCTTCGGGACCATACGGTGATTCTGGTCGCCGATGGGCTGGACAACGGTGCGTCGCTTGACGTGGCAGTCGACTTTTTAAAGCCGATCCGTATTAAGAAACTGGTCGTCGCCACGCCGGTCGCCAGCATTCCGGCGGTCGACAAACTTCACATGGTGGCGGACGAGCTTCATGTGCTCGACGTGAAAGAAAACTACATGGGAACGAATCATTACTATGATCAGAATGATATTCCGTCGCACGAGGAAACGATCGCGAAAATCAATCAAATTGTGTTGAATTGGCAGTAATGCGATTGAAAAGCGCCTCCAAAAAGTGTAGAATAAAAAGCAACGGATGAGACAGGGAATTTAAGTAAGGGAAGATATGCTAGACGTTTTTATTACTTCACGAGTGCGGCGCAAAATTGTAGTTGTATATGCTAAGTATCCGGATTTTCATACGCACGTGCGAGGGCTTGCCAAGCTTATCAAGGAAGACCCAGGTAATATTCAACGAGAGCTAAAGCGCCTTGAGAAAGTCGGATTTCTGACCAGCGAAAAGCAAGGCAACACCAAGATCTACTCTACCAACAAGCAGTTTCCTATTTTTAAGGAACTCCAGAGCATTGTCATAAAATCACAGCAGCAGGCAGGCCGGCCAAAGCGTTCGTCGGCTGACGTGTAGTTATGACACTGTTCGAGCAGATTTTATCCGCTCGCGGGCTGCAGGGTAAAGCGAGGGATATTTTTTTGTCGCCGGATTACGATGCCCGGCATGATCCTTTCTTGCTACCCGATATGGGTGCTGCCGTAGACCGGCTCGTGACGGCATTGCAAAACCAAGACCGCATAACGATCTATGGTGATTATGATATCGACGGCCTGACGGCGACCACGCTTCTGCTCGATGCGTTTGAGTCATTTGGGTTTAAGAACGTCGAGGCGTTTATTCCAAACCGCTTTGTCGAAGGGTATGGTCTGACGGTCGACGCGATCGAAAAAATCGCCGCCGATGGGGCCCAGCTAATCGTGACGGTAGATTGCGGAAGTTTGAGCCACACGGAAATCGCGCGGGCAAACGAATTGGGCGTTGATGTTATCGTGACGGATCACCATAATGTTGCCGATACTCCGCCACCGGCCGTTGCGACTATTAATCCGAAGCGTAAAGACCACGCGTATCCTTTCATCGATCTTGCAGGGGTCGGAGTAGCCTTCAAGCTTGTGCAGGCGCTTCAAACGCGTCTGGAGGGGTTGCCGCTCGGTCAAGAAAAATGGCTGCTAGATCTGGTCGCGCTCGGGACGGTTTGTGATGTCGTGACCCTGGTAGATGAGAACAGGGCGAATGTCTATTGGGGACTCAAGGTCCTGGCGCAGACAAGGCGGCCGGGCCTGAAGGCGCTAATGGCGGTTGCCGCTGTCGATGCCGATAAGGTAAATGCCCGATCCCTTGGATTCGGACTAGGGCCTCGTATGAACGCCGCGGGGAGGTTGGAGACGGCCAAGCACGCACTAGAGATGCTCCGGGCGAGTGACGGCATGCAGGCGCTGGAGAAGGCGCAGCTTCTGGATGCACTGAATACCGCCAGGCGCAGTGATCAGGATAAAATACTCAAGGCCGCGATTATACAAGCCGAACAATATAAAGAGGATCCCGTGCTTGTGGTGAGCCATCCAGACTGGAACCACGGCATCATCGGGATCGTGGCGGCAAAGCTGCTTGAAAGGTATAAGAGACCAACCTATGTGCTTCAGGAGATGGGCGACGAGTCCAAGGGATCGGCGCGAAGCTACGGCGACTTTAGCGCCGCCGATGCCATTAGAGCTGCCGACGATATTATCACGAAGGGCGGCGGGCACAAACTGGCCGCAGGTGTAACGCTACCAACCAAGAGTATTGACGCCTTTCGCCGGCGCGTAAACGAGTTTTATCGTACACAAAATTTATTCAATCAAGAGGCGCTACTTCTTCCTAGAGAGGAAGTAGCGTTAGATTTATTTGTTGAGGTGACCGAAGGCCTTTTGGACGAGATCGCTCAGCTGGAGCCTTTTGGAAACGGCAATCCGGAGCCGATTTTAAAAATTAACAATGCGCTGGTAATCAATCAACGCCGCATGGGAGCTGAAGCGCAGCATGTCAAGTTGGAACTGCGCGACACAGCAGGTCACGCCATGCAGTTCTTGGCGTTTAGTGCGCCAAAGGAATTTTTTATTGAACCAGGCGAAACGGTTACGGTCTGGTTTCAGCCGATTTTGAACGAATGGCAGGGAAAGCGGTCGGTCGAAGGGCGAATCCTGCATTTGGAAATCCTCTAGGGCATTGCACGGAGACATCATCTCTGTTACAATAACGAGCGATATG
>JALRBM010000101.1 GCA_023257755.1 Candidatus Saccharimonadia bacterium
GATTGACTGCCTATCTCATTGCCAAGCTTCTGGCTAGTGTTTACCAGCCTGCCGAGCTACGCCCTTTTGAGCTTATGGGGGTGGATCCAGGGGCGTCATATTTGAACAATCCTGGCTTTCCGTCCGACCACGCTCTTTTTACTACCTTTTTGACTTTCGCGGTATGGTTTGCGACTAAAAATAAACTGGCCGTTAGTGTCCTGGCTGCATTGACTATCCTTACGTGCGTCGGGCGTGTCCTAGCCCTTGTTCATACCCCGCTTGATGTCGTCGGAGGGCTGGCTGTTGCCGCGATTGGTGCACTATGGTATGTAGTGCCAAGGTCACAGTCTGGCGCCAAAACAAAAAAAGTTGTATAGTAAATCCATACAACTGGAGGAGTTATGGCGGAAACAGCAGGGGAACAAACAGTACTAGTACCGGTCTCGGCACGGCAATTTTTAAGGGTATTGGTGATCGGGGCGGTTGTCGGACTAATGACGTGGGGGCTGACAGTACTTCTTGACCAATACGTATTTAAGAATATTATCTGCAAGGGCATGGAGTCGATGCAATGTGCAGGCTCGCTGCAGTACGCAAACATTTCGGCCAGTATTCTGAGCGCGGGAGTGGCACTGTTTGTTTTGGCGAAACTATTGGTCTTTCGGGCATTGTTGGTGGTTATTGCCGCGACGGTCGGTCTTTGGGGTATTGCGGCGACACTCCAGCCACTGGGGTGGCAGTTCGCACTCCCGGCAATGATCCTGTTGTCCATGGCAGCGTATGGGTTGTTTGCGTGGGTAGGAAGACTCCGTTCATTCCCCCTGGCACTTATTATCGTGATTGTTCTGGTCGCCTCGACCCGCTTCGTGCTAAACCTCTAATGCTATACTAAAAGCATGGAGCAAAGCATTCTTATTATCGTTCTTATTGTCGTCATCGTGGGCTTTGGTGTCGTTATTTTCATATTTAATCAACGACTTCGCGAGCTAAAAAATTCAAGCGCCGTTGAGCTTATGAAAGCGGATGTGACGGAGTTGTCACGAACCATAGGCCAGCTGCAGGAAAGTATGGGCGACAGGCTGGAAAGAAGCAATATCGCCGTTCAGACCTCCGTACAGAAACAGCTGGGCGAGAGCGCAAAACTGATAGCTGATGTTACTAACCGGCTGGCTAAACTCGATGAGACCAACCGCCGGGTTGTCGATGTTGCGGACGAGCTGAAAACGCTGCAAAATGTGCTGCAAAATCCAAAGCAGCGCGGCGTCTTTGGTGAATTCTATCTCCAATCCGTGCTGGAAAATGTTTTACCACCAAAGCAATTCGCGCTGCAGTATAGATTTGGCGACGGTGAAATTGTCGATGCGGTTATTTTTTTGGAGAAAGGGCAGGTGTTGCCGATTGACAGTAAGTTTAGCCTGGAAAATTACAACCGGATGATCAATGCTACTGACAAGGCGGAGCGTGACAGACTGCTTTTGAAGGTCAAAGCGGACCTGAAGGGCAGGATTGACGAAACGAGCAAATACATTCGTCCTTCAGAGAAGACAATGGACTTTGCGTTCATGTTCATTCCCAGCGAGTCGCTTTATTATGATTTGTTAATTAACAATGTTGGTAATGGTGGCAGTTCACGCGATCTGATAGAATATGCCTTCCGTGAAAAACGGGTGATTATCGTCAGCCCGACGAGCTTCATGGCGTACCTGCAGACAGTACTCCAAGGGCTCCGCAGCCTCCAGATCGAGGACCAGGCAAAGGATATTCAGGTGCGGGTAGGCAAATTAGGCCAACATATTGCTAAATTCGAGGAATACATGCAAAAACTCGGCGGTGCGCTCGGCGTAACAGTTGGCCACTATAACGCTGCCCACAAGGAATTGGCCAAGGTAGACAAGGACGTGATCAAGATTGCGAATACCGAATCATCCGTAGAACCGGTACTACTGGATCGTCCCCGAAAGGATGAGTTTTAAACCGCCAGCCTTAAGCCAAGACCCAACCAAAAACCTCGCCGAGCACAGGCGAGGTTTTTTGGGTTGTGAGTAAGTCCGAAGAGACTGACTAGGCTTCTTTGCCCGAACGGCGCATAAGGTCGTAGAGAACAAATCCGACCACACCACCCAGGACCGTACCAAGTACATAGACACCAAGCGGCCAAATACTGTTAAAGTTGATGGCCTGAAGTGATACTGCCACAGCTGGGTTAAGGATTGCGCTGGCGCCAACGTAGGTAGCTGCTTGTCCGGCGATCATTAGGCCCACGAAGATACCGAGACCAACGGTAAGTGCGGCAGCGGCACGTTCGCGAACTTCACTCAGCGCGCTAGCAACGGCAAAACCAAGGATCGCAGTACCAAGCATTTCAGCGAAGAATACGTACCATTCGCGACCTTCAGGCAGGGCAACGGCCTTGAAGAGCTGCGCGCCGGCACTGTAAAGATCATTTGGGTTGGCTGCAGGGGCGGCACTGACATAGGCGTTGATGACCACAAGCGCGAGCATCGCACCTAATACCTGAGCGGCAACGTAGCCGAGTGCCTTCAGGCCGCTGATTCGACGAGTAACCCAGGCACCGATCGTCATTGCAGGGTTAACGTGGGCGCCTGAGAATGCGCCGACGGCCAGAACGATACCGGCAAGGCCGAACAGCACGACCAGCGGTGCGCCTTGACTTGCAAGGATGGCGGCGGCCAGCATGAATGTTCCGATGAACT
This sequence comes from Candidatus Saccharimonadia bacterium, assembly GCA_023257755.1. Lineage (GTDB taxonomy): Bacteria > Patescibacteriota > Saccharimonadia > Saccharimonadales > Saccharimonadaceae > JALRBM01. The sequence goes on from JALRBM010000101.1 coordinate 2,697, forward strand.
CAGCGATAAGTGCAACAACAAGCGGTGCACGGCTAAAGCTAAAGCGCGCTGAACGGGTAGCGGT
>JALRBM010000066.1 GCA_023257755.1 Candidatus Saccharimonadia bacterium
GGAAAAAGACACGTGACACCCGCACGAAAGAAGGCAGGGTGCGAAAAGGTGTTGCCCCGGAGATTACGGCCAGAGTTTTTGAGAGACTGAAGGAAAAAGGGTATATAAATGACGAAGTCTTTACCCGGCACTGGGTTGAAAACCGTCACCTCAGAAAAGGAGCGAGTCGTCGGAAGCTGCAGGCTGAACTGCAAGCGAAGGGCGTGGAGCGCTCAATCATTGACATCTACCTTGATAGTTCAGAGCGTTCGGATACCGAGGAGCTACAAAAGGTGATCGAGAAGAAACGCGGCCGCTATGATGATGACCAAAAATTCACGCAGTATCTTGTTCGGCAAGGGTTCTCATACGAGGACGTGAAACGGGCATTAGAGTCAAGGGACAACTGAGTTATTTTTGGTCCTGTGAGCGGATTTGTTCGACTTGGGCGTTTTTGCGAAACGGATTAACGTATGCCGTTCGCACCGATTGTGTGACCGGTTCGGGAACGGTCGCTTGATCGTGGACGATAATCTCATTGTCGTTGATCTCGGTAATCTGCGTTCTATGAACGAGCAGCTCCGGTTCGTTGATACTCTGGAAAAATGGCTTTCTCACGGTTAATTGTTGTACCAAGAACCCACTTGTATCCAGCGTATAACCAGTGACTTTGCCGATTTTTTTATGCTTTTCGTTGACAACGGTTTTGCCTTCAAGCTCGAATTTAAGATTATAGACTTCGCCAAGTTTGATGACATCGGTAGGAGTAACGAATTCGTCGCTGGAATCAACAATAACGCCGATATCGCTGAACTCACGGACATCGACGACCCGAAGCAGCGACGGTCTGGTGTCCAAAAGGGGGCCATCCACCTCGTAGGCGACGATTTTCAGGTTGCTTGGATCAATGACAGGCTTTGTAATCCGCGCTAGTTCGCTGCCCGTTTGTAGACCCATGACTGGGGCGCCAATGAGTCGTGATCCAGCAAGTAACATACTTCTAGTATATCCGCTTTTCTACGCCTACTCAACAAAAGGATTGTTCCGGCCGGCGGGCAGGTTGAGGTCACCGCTGCCTTCCGTCCGGGTTTTAAGTTGTTCAATTCGATCAATCGTGGTATTGTCAAAGCTCGAACTAATGCCGTTAGGCGTGTAGCCGCTTGGGTCATTAGAGGTGGTGATGATGCTGTGGAGCAGTAAAATCACGATACTCAGGCCCCCCAGGATCACGACGACGAAAATAACGATATGGAACCGACCTAAGAAACGGCCAAAGATTTTCTTGAGTGATGTTAACGATATTTCCATATTTACCTCACATACACCTCTATCGCAAGCGTTTCACTGGAAACGCCGCCACTCGCATCTTTGGCGAGACTTACCTTGGATACCTGCATCTTTGTCAGATTCTGCTCGATTGAGCGGAGGAATCGGAGCAGAGAAAGGTAATTGATAGGATTCTTTAGCGTCACGGTCGCCTGCATTGACTTGACACCGCTGGGGGCTACGGGAGCAGGGGCGGCGGGAGGAGTCGTCGCAGATGGCGAAGGGGTTGAGGCGGTAGCGGTAAAGTCAATGTTGGTGATTTCAACACCAGCTTTCCCGGCGTAATTATTGAGATCGCCAATGATCTGATCCTGGTATTGATAGCTTTTACTTTCTGCCACGATACTATTTGCCCGGCTAACGATTTCCTGGTCTTCTCCTAACCTTTCTTTTAATTCTTCAAGGGCGCGGAGGTTGTTTTGGCTGGCACTCGCATCGAGCGTGGCGTGACTTGTTTCAACTGCCCTGTCGCGTAGGAAGGGGTACGAGAGAGATGCGGCGGCAACGGCGGCGGCGACGATTAAAAACATCGATACCGACAGAATGATGCGAAGTTTTGGTGGTGTAAGATTCATTTTGTTCATACTTTTGCTGCCTTCGTATCAAAAGTAACCATCAGGTTCACGGTGATTGGATAATCCGAGCTGTTGGTGCTGGCGGCAATGCTTTGAAAGTGAACATCGGTAAAGAGGCCGGACTGGGCAAGAGCGTCCTTGAGCTTGATCGCCTGGTCATAGCTTTTTGTTTGGGCGGAAAGCGCCGTCTCCTTGCCAAACGTAGCGGCGTCGAGCGAAAGACCGGTCAGGATCGTTCCCGCAGGTAATGACTGAGCTATTTTTAGAATGACTTTGGTGTAGTTCACTTCTTTATCGAGGATTTGTTTGGCAGTCGAAAGGTTTTGGCGGAACTGTTCAGCTTGCTCTTTTGTGCTGGCGAAGCCGCTTACTTTGGCCTCGTTCTCCTGCATGGTAACTTCCGCGGCCGCTTTCGTGTTGTTCAGATAGACATACACCACGCCGATCGAAAGCAGAAGAAAGGCAAAGACACCGATAAGCAAAAAGTTGTACTTAATCAGGAGGGTGTTTGCGCGGGCAGCCCGGATATCACGTTTGTGTTCGGGAGGAAGTAGGTTGATCATTTTATCGCCTCCTCGGGACTTACCCCGGCAAGACCGGCGACGGTGATGTAGCGTGGACGAAGCTGTTTGGTCGGCTGGGGTAGCTTGCCAAAGTCCAGCTTTTGCCAAGGGCTGGCGATACGGGCCGGCATGACGAGTTCGTTGGTAAAGTAATCACCAATCCCCGGCACATTGCTGCCGCCACCGACGACCAGCACCTGTTCCAGTGAGCGGTTGTTATCTGTTAGACGTTCATTATAGTATCGGATGACCTTTCGTACTTCGGTCAGAGTTCGCTGAAGGTTTGGCAGAAGGGCGCTGGTGATCTTTGCCTGGCGGGGCCCGGCGCTGAGGCCATTTAACACTTTAAGTTGGTGGGCGTTCTCGAGAGGGACGTTTAGCTTTTTAGCAATATCGAGCGTAAAGGTGTTGCCGCCAATCCCAATGCCGCCGTTGACGCGAATAGCGCCGTCCTCAAGCACGGCAATATCCGTACTGGCCGGGCCGATATCAATGATGAGTGTAGTGAGATGGCCCTCTTCCGTCGCCTCAAGTACCCTGGCAACTGCGTTGATCCCTGGTTCCACCATGATCGGGCGAAGCTCGGCGGCAGCAGCCGCGGTCATGCAACTATCGATCAGTTTTTTCGGGACAGCCGACATCGTGACAGTCAGTTGCTCTTTGGTGCGCTCGATAATTTCGTAATCGACGTATAGTGAACTCATGGGAATGGGGATATACTGGTCAACTTCGATCTCGACGGCATCACCAAGCGTTCCTTCGGCCTTCGCCGGAACCGTAAAGGTGCGCGAGTAGGTCCGGCTGGTGGGAATACCAAGAATAGCGTGGTTACTGGGGAGGGAGCCGATCAACTTCTTGCCTAGAAGGGTTTGGATATTTTCGGTCAAATAGGCCTCGTCACCCTCGAGCGACTTTTGGACTTTTGCCGGATCAAGATCGATCGAACCGTAGCCGAGGACCAGCCATTTTTTGGGATCAATAGCCATCACCTTGATATTCGTTTGACTGATATCAAGTCCGATAACTGGCTTGTCCCTATAAAATAATTTTGCCATTGATGCCCACTAAGGTTTACTCCCAGTATAGCATGAGCGGCATGGTTTGTACTCTGTCTAACCCTTGATATTTTGGGCCAGGCTGGCAATCGGCACCATGACGCTCGCCGCGATGACACCGACCATGCTTCCCATGAAGACGATCATGACCGGTTCGATGATCGCGCTGAGGCCGTCGATGGCTACGTCGACTTCTTCTTCGTAAAAATCCGCTACCTTCACGAGAACGGTATCGGTCTGGCCGGTCTCTTCACCGACCGAGAGCATCTGGGCAACGATGGCTGGGAAGATAGGGTTTTTTTCGATGACCGAAGAAAGCGTTGCCCCGTTTTTGACTTGCTCTGCTGCATCGATGAGCGCCTGTTCGTAGACGACATTACCGATGGCATGGGCAGTGACCTCAAGCGCCTCAAGTACGGCAACGCCGGCTCCCATGAGTGCTGAGAAAGTCCGGGCAAACCGGGCGACGGCGACTTTTACGGCGATGGATTTGATACCGGGGACCTTAAGGACGAAATGATGAAGCTGGCTCTTCCCCTTCGGGGTTTTGACGTAGCGAAGCAACAAGTAGACGCCGCCCCCGATGGCCGGAAAGATAATAAACCAGAAGTTCGTAAACGCGTTACTGATGCCGAGCATCATCTGGGTGATTGCGGGGAGTTCGGCATCCGGTCCCCCCAGGTCCGTAAGGATCTTGCCAATTTGCGGAATGACAAAAAGCATCAGGCCAAAGAAGGCGATAACGGTAATCACAATCAAGACAGTCGGATAGGTCATAGCGCTTTTGACTTTTTTGCGGATAGTGGAGTTTTTTTCCTGCTGCAGAGCGAGACGTTTCAGGATCTCATCTAAGATTCCGGCTGCCTCGCCGGCCCGGACCATGTTGACGTAGACATCACTAAAGGTATTCGGGCTTTTAGCTAGCGCATCTGCCAGCGGCGCACCTTCCTGAACATCTCGGATAACCCCCTCCAGTACGCTCCGCAGAGCCGGACTTTCGGAATGGTCTTTGAGTGAATTAAGCGCCCGGAGCAGCGGAACACCCGCGCCCACCATCGCACTCAGCTGCCTGGTAAAAATCACCAGATCATCAGATTTTACCTTGCTTTTTCCAAATAACGACCCACCAAAAGCACGTTTGGCGCCCGACCCTTCCTTGATGCTGACAGGTTGCAAGCCCTGTTTCCCCAGAGTAGCCATGACGGCTGATCGATCGGAGGCTTCGATTGTGCCGCTGATCGTTTTGTTCTGTTTGTTAGTGGCGACGTAAAGGAACTTGGGCATGCTAGTCCTTTGTCACCCGTAGTACTTCTTCGACGGTAGTGCTGCCGCGAAGCGCCTTGATGAGCCCATCGAGTTGCATCGTGACCATTTTTTCATTGGTAGCCTGGTCCTGAATTTGGGTGCTCGTGGCATTACTGATGATAAGTTTTTGTACGGCTACGCTATTACCAAGTACTTCGTAAATACCGATACGCCCCTTAAAGCCAGTTCCACTGCATTCATCACAGCCTTCCGGCGCGGCGCGCCAAAGGGCTGTAATTGAGGCATCACTTGTACTAAGAGGCGCGTCCCCACCGACTTTCTGATCAGCTGCTTGCTTTTCCAGCGCATGGACCGCAGCAAGATTTTCGGGCTGGACACCGAACATGCGCGCAATCGCCCCGGTCTCTTCTGTGCTGGGCGTGTAGCTTTGCCGGCAGTTCATGCAAAGTTTTCGTACCAGTCGCTGGCCGACGACGGCACGGACGGTGCTGGCGATCAGGAAGGGCTCGATCCCCATGTCCAGAAGACGGGGCAGGGAGGTGGCGGCATTGTTGGTGTGCAGGGTGCTAAATACCAGATGTCC
>JALRBM010000099.1 GCA_023257755.1 Candidatus Saccharimonadia bacterium
GGCTGCCTACTACGATGCTGCCCTTATTATTACCCACCAATCTGGCGTTGGAGAAGTGCTCCATAATGTCTTTCGGTATGATTTTTGGGATATTGATAAGCTTGCCGACCAGCTCGTCGGTATCGCCACCTCACCTGCACTCGCTGAAACGATGAAACACAATATCCGCCATGAATACGCTCGGATTTCATGGACGGACGTGGCACAAAAATGTATTAATCTTTACCAGGCTATAAGGCCGGGAGCGATGGTATGAAGAGCCGAGGGATAGTACTTTATCTTCACGTCCACCAGCCGCTCCGTGTTCGCGATTATAGTATCTTTGATACCGCAGAGCGGCACGACTACTTCACGGGTGATGGCGAAAACGACCGCAATAATGAGCGGGTATTTCGAAAAGTGGTTGAAAAATCCTACCAGCCGATGAATGCGTTGCTGGAAAAACTGCTGGCGCGCCACCCTGACTTTAAAGTATCATTCAGTATTACCGGAACATTTATCGAGCAGGCTGAGATGTGGGCGCCGGATATTTTAGAGAGCTTCAAGCGTCTGGCTGCAACAGGCCAGGTGGAAATAGTCGCCGAAACCTATTATCACAGCCTGGCCTTCTTTTATAGTCGGTCGGAATTCGAACGTCAGGTCGATCTTCATAAAACGAAAATTAGGAATCATTTTGGAGTTGAGACCTCGGTGTTTCGTAATACTGAACTGTCGTATAACGATGAGCTTGCCAGATGGGCCGATGAACACGGCTTTAAAGGAATTCTGGCGGAGGGCTGGGATCCTATCCTGGAGTGGCGCAGCCCTAACCACATGTACCGACCTACGGGAACGAAAGATATTCGACTTCTTCTGAAAAACTACCGGCTTAGTGATGATGTCGCTTTTCGTTTTAGCAATCAGGGCTGGGAGCAGTGGCCGCTGACTGCAGATAAGTATAATTCGTGGATGAACGCGGCGGCCACGGACAGTCAGATCGTCAATCTTTTCATGGATTATGAGACATTCGGCGAGCATCAATGGCACAATACGGGTATCTTTGACTTTTTTGAGACATTTATAAGTAAGTGGATAGAGAATCCGGAGAATACTTTTTATACGCCGAGTGAGGCCATTGCCGCGCATCAGCCCGTCGGCGAGATCAGCATGCCTCGGACGGTGACTTGGGCCGATGCCGAGCGCGATCTTACTGCTTGGCTCGGAAATAGTATGCAGCAAGAGGCGCTGCGGCACTTGTATGCTCTAGAGGACGGTATTTTACGAACAGGTGATAAGGAGTTGATTGCCGATTGGCGTAAGTTGCAGACATCCGATCACGTCTATTATATGTGTACCAAGTGGTTCTCGGACGGCGATGTTCATGCTTACTTTAGTCCATATGACTCGCCGTATGATGCTTTCTTGTATTTTATGAATGCCCTTAGGGATATTCGCTATCGCTTACTCGCCTATCACCAAGGAGGGCTGTATGGCTAGACCGATCGTCCTTAGTAACGGAGAGCTGCACGTAGGGATCAATAAATTTGGCCTGGTGCATGATTTTTACTTTCCCTACGTCGGCTTAGAAAATCACGCAGCTGGAAAATCACTCCGCCACCATATCGGCGTCTGGATCGACGGCGAAATAAGCTGGCTGGATGGAGGTGAGTGGGAGTTCGCATTTCGATATCCGCACCGAGCGCTGATCGGCCATACGATTGCGAAGAACCAAAGACTCGGTATTCTCTTAGAATTTGATGATCTTGTTGATGCGCAGATCAGCGCTTTCCTCCGAAATATCCACGTTGTCAACCTGCGCGACTACACTCGCGAGATTCGGCTTTTCATGCATCAGGCGTTCGTGATCGGTGACGCCCGGAGCAACACTGACACTGCTCAATACCTGCCAGACGCGGATGCCGTTCTTCATTATCGCGGCCGGCGGGCGTTTATTGTTTCTGGTGTGACAGATAAAGACAAACAGCCTTTCGACCAATATACTGTCGGACTCTTTGGTATTGAAGGATATGAAGGAACCTATCGGGATGCGGATGATGGCGAACTTAGCTTTAGCGCCGTCGAACACGGACGGGTTGATTCGACGATTCGTTTCAAGCTAACTATCGGCGCGCATAGTTCTGAACGGGTACATTATTGGATTGCTGCCGGCACGTCAACTCGGGAGGCGCTCTACATTCATCGTCAAATACGTGAGAGCGGCCTCTTAAAGCGCCTTCATGAAACTGCAGATTGGTGGCACGAATGGCTGGCGCCTGCCCTTTCGGTTGCCAAACGGATTGCCTCGGAGCATCAGGATAGTTTTATTCGCAGTATCATGATCATTAAATCCCAGATCGATAAACGCGGTGCGGTCATCGCCAGCACTGACACTGCGATGCTGAATTATTCGCGCGATGCTTATGCATACTGTTGGCCGCGTGACGGTGCCTATGTGTTATGGCCACTGATTCGGATGGGCTATGTTGACGAGCCGCGCAGGTTCTTCGAATTTTGCCGTCGAGGTCTCCATCCAAGTGGGTACCTCATGCATAAATATAGAGCTGACGGCGCCCTGGGAAGCAGCTGGCATCCCTATGTTCATAGCGATGGCGTCGTTGCACCGCCCATCCAAGAGGACGAGACAGCGCTAGTATTATTCGTGTTCGCCCAGTTCTATCAAATGCATCCAGATGCGCGCTTATTGAATGAATTTTATCACACTATGGTCGCCCCGATGGCCAATTTCATGGCATCGTATGTCGATACGACTACGGGCCTGCCAAAACCAAGTTATGATCTTTGGGAAGAGGTATTCTTGACTTCCACCTATACGACAGCTGTTGTCCACGCGGCTCTACTGGCTGCCGCAGAGCTTGCAGAAGCGGCCAAAGATCCGGATAGTGCCGTGAAATGGAGGGCCGCCGCAGACGATATGCTGCAAGCTGCCCATAAGTATCTCTACGATGAGGAAAAGCAACTTATCTATAAAGGTGTTATGGTCAAAGACAAGCAGGTGTCTCACAATGATACCCCAGATCTTGCCAGCTTTTTTGGAGCGTTTATGTTCGGACTTTTCCCGCTTCAAGGCGATGAACTTCGGGGGATGGCGACGACGATTAGTAAGACATTTGAATTAGGAGAGGAGCGCCGCGGCCTTCCCCGCTATCAGGACGATCACTATAATCGTGTCAGCTCTACGGTAAAGGGCAACTGGTGGTTCATTACCAGCTTATGGTGGGCACAGTACTGCCTGGAAACAGATCAGGCCGACGAAGCGAGAAAAACGCTCGATTGGGTTCTGGGGCATGCCAATGCAACGGGGGTATTATCAGAGCAGATTGATCCCTTGACCGATTCTCTCCTGTCAGTCGCCCCCCTTACTTGGAGCCATGCTGAATACGTCGCCACGCTTCTTGATACCGCTGCGGAGAAGTCGGCATGATAAAATCCACCGCAAAATATTTCTTAAAAGCGCTTGCTCCGTCCAAAGTTCTTCAGTCAAGGGTGCACAAGCGGGTGTACATGGATTTTGCCGAGAAAGTCGGCTTGGTTTACTTTGGCTATGTCGATCAGCGGACGGATGAACATCGGCTGGTACGCGGCCTGACCCTTTCGCCGAGCCACAGAGACAATCACTACTGTATAGGGACGTTTCAGAAATATGATGTCACCCTTGTTGAGCGTATGGATACGCTGCGGTTTCCTGGCAAGCCGCCCAAGAACCACACATGGGTTGTGATGGAATTCGACCTCCACACCAGGACGGATCTTCCCCATGTCTTTTTGGGTCTGCACTCGCACAGCGAAACATTCTATGCGCATCTATTTACGAAGTTCGCAACCCTTGTAAAAGCCCCGCTTGGAACGTTTGGGTCATACGACCCTGCTTTTTTGAACCGCTATGCTATTTATACTGAACCTGCCAAAACATTAGAGGCGGAGCGAATTTTCGATCAGGAAACGACGAAAATAATCGCCGAACGGTTCGGGACGCTAACGATAGAAATCTCTGAAAATTGTCTTTACCTCTATGCTGAACATCAGCGCCCGACAGAAGCCCTTTTAGAACGCATGTTAAAGTATGGCGTCTGGCTAGCCGAGACTATCGATACCCCCAAGCATTAGACCGCCGCCTAACAAAAAACCGGCTGTCTTGCCGGTCATTGTTTGAAGCGTATTTTTAGCTTTTTCGTGCCTTAACTTCGTTGCGGCCGAGGTTTTTCTTGGTTTCCTTGTACCACGCGTGCACGCGAGCAATTGGATCGTAGGCGCGCTTTCGGAGCGGTTCTGGGTTGTTCTGCGTATTTTTAGTCGTATAAATGCGGTGGCCGGTCAGCTCGCTGACAAGTCCAATAAGCTTTCGTTTCGTATTCTTCTTTGCCATTACTTACTCACTTAAATGTTGTTATTACAAATCCTAGTTATTTTAGCATGGTTTTACAGAAATTACTAGGGATACAACGCACTATGGAGCCACGATCGGGGCTTGAACCCGAGACCTCATCCTTACCATGGATGCGCTCTACCAGCTGAGCTATCGCGGCGTACCTCGGTTAATTTTAGCAAACCAAGGTGTTTTTGCCAAGGTGATTACTTGGTGCTTTTGTTATTCTTAGCACCATTAGCGCGCCGTGGCAACCGGCCCAAAATGGCCGACTGGAGCAACGCCCATACGACCGCATTTGCCAGAAAAATACCGGCGCTGACGATTGCGATCACCAGGATGTTTTGACCCAGAGCATGGTTAACAAGTCCAACGATGCCTGCGCCAAGAATAAGTCCGATAGCAATCGTCATGTAGACATGCTGGAGTTTGACGCGCCCGTCGGTACTGGCATTCCACTTCACTAACGATTCTTTGATAGATTCGATCATAAATATTATTTTAACATTTTGATTAATATAAGTCAATCTAGTTCACTCGGCCACTATGACTTTATGCTTCGATACCGCGTGGAGTGTAAAGTGTATGAGTGCCTATGCAGGGATTTACATATAATATAAATTATGTTAAAGTAATAATAAATGACCGAATCTTATCCTGAGTATGTACAAGAACCTCCGCAATTTGAGATCGAAATTAACTACCCTGTAGCTTTTGCGCTTGAAGAGTATATTGCAGATCGACAAGTAGGTCTCACTCGAGCTGTCTATGATATGGCTAGGCTTGGTTTGAGTGCCACGGAGCTCATCCTCAACGGTTGTTCCATAGAAGCCCAATATTCTGATGGCGAGCAATCCTACACTGCTCCAGAAGAAATGGATTTGGACAAAATCGATCAAGTTAGGAGGATAAGAGTTGCTATACCACAAGAACTTCAAGACTCTATCAGGTTGATGGCTATGCGATGCGAACTAGCCGACGAAGAAATGTTTGCACGTCTGATAGAAGAGGCTCGCACGCTGCGCATTGTGCATAAGCGGGGTGGCATGTTGATTTGTACACATCCTGATGGAAGGGTTGTAGAAATTATTCTTCCACAGGAAGAGGACTAATTTTCTTCTTGATTCCCTGCTTTGTCTTATCGAGTAACTGTCGGGTCTTGAAATCCAGCACTCATGATAGTTTTCGTAGCATTGTTGGCCGCACAAACCTAGGTCTTAGCTTCACTGCTCGTTGCTCTTGTATTATTCTTAGACCTAGAATGTAGTCGATCATGGCAGCAAGGAAGTTTTGTCGACGACTCCCTATGAAATAACTTGAAAAATAAAGGGTTATTCTGTAAAATTACTCTTGTATCCACGAACATGCCGCTTTAGCTCAGTTGGTTAGAGCAACTGTTTTGTAAACAGTAGGTCTTCGGTTCGAGTCCGAAAAGCGGCTCCACGTGCTGGGGTTGTGGAGCGGTCAAACACAGCAGACTGTAAATCTGCCGGCTTTCGCCTTCGTAGGTTCGAATCCTACCCCCAGTACCAAGTAAAAACGCTCATCAATCGATGGGCGTTTTTACTTTTAATTATCTTTCTATTACATAATCACACGGCGGGGTTGTTTGAGATGGCGAGGCTGCGGCTGCTGGGCGGCGGTCATTTTGATAACCTTGATACGTAATTCTTCTGCTAGGTCTTCTTGACCATTGCGTTCGTAGGCATCGGCAAGAATCTTCAGGGTTTGAGGCGTCTCGTCGAGCTCGACGGCACGCTCCAGCGATTCGAGCATTTTCTTCGGCCGGCCAAGCTTCTCCTGCACCTTGGCATAGGCAACGTGACGGGCGGCAAGGTCGCTCTCCATCGAAAGTGCTTGTTCAAAGGCAAGGGCGGCTTTTTCGTAGTGTTTTGTTTCGTAATAGATCAGGCCGACGTTGTGAAGACTGCTTGCGCTTGGCTCCAGGCTCTGGGCGATCTCAAAACATTCGATCGCGTCCTTAAAGGCCTGTTGCTTGGCATAAAGGATCCCCAGGCGGTTATACGCAGTCGCGTTACGTTCATCGACACGCAAAATCGTTAGCAGTGCTTTTTCAGCCCGAAGATATTTTTTTTCCTGCAGTGACTCTTGGGCTACATCCCAAAGCCGGTCGAGTTTTTCAGAAATGCGAAGGGGAAGATCGGTCGCAACTTCCGTGATGGTTTGACGGCGCCAAATCGCCCACGCCCCGAGAGCAGCAATCAGTAAAATACCTAACATACTAGCAATGATTATAGCACAAGGAATCTAAAGGGCGCACCTTGCCAGCTGCAGGCGCACGTTATATCCGGCGGCAATGTTAGCTTGAATATCCAATAGTAGGTCAAGCTGCTTGATAATAGTAGTGCTTGGCTTGGTACTCATACTGCGCCTGGCGATGAGTAGCATTGAGTCAATAAGTTCGATTGCCGTCGTCCTGTCGGATTGATACTTGTTAACGACAAGCAGCTTTTCGTATGCGTTTGCCTGTAGAAGCTGGCGTCCGTCTCCCATGAGGACTGCCCGAGTACTAAAGTAGTCCTCGTCGCGTGTAAGCCGGATGATTTCGGCGGGCAAGCCTGATGCTATGAATAGCAGCTGAGTTCGTTTAGTCTTATCTGTAATAGAGAGGTCAGCCAACAAGGAATCAGTCTGCGCCTGTGAAATAGGAAGAATGACCAGGTGTTGAACTCGCGAACGGATAGTTGGCAGCAGACGTTCGGGCGTATGCGAAAGCAGGAGAAAATGAATGTTGGTAGCGGGCTCTTCGAGCAACTTTAAGAATGCAGCTTGCGCACCAGCACTCATTTTATTCGCATCGTCGATGATGACGATATAAGGCTTTGTGTGCTTTGACCGGGTTTGGTCGTAGAGGTCACGAATTTTTTCTACAGCGATTGTTCCTTGCTGATCAAAAACACCCTTGGCATTTTCGGGGCGGAGTATGAGAGCCAGATCATCTCCGGCAAGCTGCTTGGCGATGGTCAATAACCCCACGCCCGGCTCGCCCCTCAGCAGTAGCGACTGCGGAAGCTCACTACTGAGGATATCGAGGCGGCGTTTAGTCGTGGGGTGAATATAGATCATTGTTTGATAGAGGGAAACTTACTCGTAAATTCGTCCGGCGCTGGGGAGGAAAAGGTCATGCGCTTTCCGCCGGGAATCGTTATTTCAAGCTGGAGCGCGTGCAGGTACAGCCGATCAGAGGGAGTGCCATATACTCTATCTCCTAGGATCGGCGCCCCTAAATAGGCCATATGAACCCGTAGTTGATGGGTGCGGCCCGTAAGCGGTTGGAGACGAATCAGTGCTAGGCCCTGCTGTTCATCCAGGGTTGAGTAAACGGTAACGGCAGACTTGCCCTTGCTATCTACCCGGAACGTGCTCGGTTCTGAAGGATGCCGGCCGATTGGCAGGTCGATCTTGGCTTCCGGGTGTTTGAGGCTGCCGGCCACCGCCGCAAGGTAGGTTTTTTTGGTCGTGCGTTCTGAAAATTGCTTTTGGAGCATGGCAGCCGTCTCAGGGTTGCGGGCACCGATAATGACCCCGCTTGTATCACGGTCAAGCCGGTGCACGATTCCCGGCCTATTCGTATCAAGGCCGAACGTGGTATAGCGGCGGAAAAACTCGGCAACGGTGAATTCGTCACTGAGAGCGCCCTTGGCGTGCGTCAAAATACCCACAGGCTTGTCGACGACGATGACATTATCATCCAAATAGATAATAGGTAACGTATCGCTTTCATAATCTTTGGCCGGGGGGAGATTAGCAGCGACGGCATCACCATCCCCGACTTCATACTTCGGGGAGGTTTGCACTTCATCGTTCACCGTAATATGCCCCTGTTTGATGTGTTTTTGCCAGGTGCTGCGTGAAATATCAGGGTAATGTTCTGCTAAATAGACGTCAAGACGCTTTTTATGCGGGATTACTTCAATGAGGTACACCTCCTTACCTTTAAACGGCAATGCATAAGTCGTCAGGTGATCCTGCGGGTTTTTTATCACTTCACCATCCAACTCTTGCTTGTCGCTGCGCATCTGGTCAATGATGTAGACCGTATCGTCTTCGGCGCTGTCATCAAATAGGATGTAGAAAGACCGGCGCTTAAAACGAAACGAAACAAGCGTGTTATCGGGCCGTGGGTGCGAGAATTTTAACTGCTCGACATGACGGGGATAGGTAGCTTCATCCGCATAGTCGAACCGCCGCAAAATGGAGACTACATCGTTACTTGATACCTTGACCATTAACTATCCTTCGGACGTAGTCCGACGGTTTGCTGGGCCCGCCTAAGTGTTGCGTTAGCCGTTTGGGTCATAGCGCTTTCCGACGCGCGGAGCTTCGCCGTGATTGCCTCGTCACTAACGGCAGCCAAGCGCTCTTGGAAAGTAGCCAGGAAGGCTTTTGTTTCGTTCGCGACGACTTTCTTAAATTCGCCGTACCTTGTCTGGCCTTCGAACTCACCGATGGTCTGCTGCAGGTCGCCACCCCGAAGCAATGTAAGAATCTCGAGCAAATTACTGATGCCCGGCTGCTTTTCACGGTCGAAGTGAATCTCGCCTTCGGTATCGGTCGTAGCGGACATGATTTTCTTTGCTGCGGCTTCGGGATCGTCGCCAAGGAAGATAACCCCCTTGCCACTGTCGTCGCTTTTACTCATTTTTTTAGTGGGATCCTGTAAGTCCTTGATGCGAAGGCCCTGATCCTTACCGAAAAATTCGTGTTGTTCTTTAACTGGTTTTGGTACGACGAATACATCCCCGAACCGGCTGTTCATCCGCTCGGCAATGTCACGCGCAAACTCAAGGTGCTGGCGCTGGTCATCACCGACTGGAATAAGGTCCGCATTATAGAGAAGGATATCAGCCGCCATAAGCACAGGATAGTTGAACAGTCCTACGCTAACGCGATCGTCACCAATTTTAGCAGTTTTATCCTTGAATTCAGTCATTCGACCCATTTCTCCAACACCGGTAAAGCAATTGAGAATCCATGTGAGTTCACTATGCGCCGAGATATAACTCTGGCGGTAAAGATAGATATCGTCGTGGTCAAGCGGCAAGCCGGCGGCGGCAAAAAGCCGCGCATTGTTCATGATTTGTTCCTGCAGTTCATCGTGATTGATGGGCGTCGTAAAACTGTGCAAATCAGGGATAAACATATTTATCTGGTACTCGCCCGCCTTTTGCTTTGCCATGTCTACCATTGGCAATATGGCACCGAAGTAGTTGCCGATGGTAAGATCGTTGTTGGCGCGAAGGCCGGTAAGAATCGTTGGTTTCGTCATAATTGTTTTCCATTATACCTTACATCGTATTGTTTTACTGCTAGAGACCGCCTCGGGGCTTTCCTGTCGAGCGTGCGTATGCAGATTCGGTTAAAATCTGGTCGGTGACTCCGCGCCACCCGCTATCAGTAATAGCACCGAGAGCCAGTTTACGTTCAATTCTTGCTGCGCGACCTCTCTCCTCCTCTGCTTTTTCTTCCTCTGTTATCTTTGGTCGTTCTGACGTGGTTTTTTGTTGTTCCATCATTACCTCCTGTTACATTAAAGAAACCGCCGTACTGGCGGTCTCTTCGGTATCTTTTAGCGTGCTACGAAACACGGAACAAACCGCCAGAAGAAAGCCAGGTAAACCAATACGCGCTTCTTGTGACGGTTTGCTTAATCATAAAGTTACTGTATCATGTTTCTATTTAACTGAATAGCTGAACTTCTTTTGATTAGTACGGCTGATCAGATTGAGTCCGGCCATGCCAAGCCCAAGCACGACCATTGCCGCCCCGGCGATGATGTTAACGATAGGAATCATCAGGAGGATAACAAGGACTAATGCTCCCGCCATCATGCTGGCAATGGCGTTATTACTGTATTTTCGAAGCAGCAATCGTCCAAGGTAGAACGCAGTCACAGGTCCACTCACCAAGAGAAGCACTACCCATACGAGCATCAATATGATCGCCAGCGGGATTCCAATCACGGTAATTGCTGTCAGGACTGCGACAAATGGAGTTGCGACAAGCAGTAGTAGACCACTTGCGATCACCATACCGAGCCGCTTCTGACCGATGACCGCCATATTATTGAGAACTTGCGGCATGGCAAGAACCAGAATAAGCGAAAGGAATAGGAGTGCCAGCGTCATGTAAAGCACCGAGGCAAGCCAGCTTCCGCCATTCGATTCATCGTTCGTCTTTTTAATATATTCGACCTCGCCCTTCACGCTTCCTTCGGCGATAGAACCTTCAGTCGGGCCGGTGTATCGGACATTTCCGGCAACCGATGCCTTGTCGCTGACGGTGAGGCTTTGGGCGTTAATCTCGCTGTTGCGTCCCACTGCACCCAGGAGCGTCACTTCTGTACCGGCGAGAACGGCATCGCGGGCTACTGTACCATCGAGGTTAAGGGTCTCGCCCGCACCAGTGAGGTCCTGGCCGATTTTGCTGGATTTGGTAACATCGACCACACTTCCAAAGAGTGACGCGCTTTTCCCGACCGTTCCATCAAGCGTCACGAATTGGCCTGCGAGTCGAACGTCACCCCCAACGGTACCGGATACCTTGACAGTCATACCGGCACAGATGACGTCGCCTTCAACCGTTCCCGAGACGATGATATTCTGTCCCGCGCAGTAGACGTCGCCCTTGACTGTACCGGCGACGGTCACAGTACCGCCAGCCGCATAATACGAACCATCAACGGTTTCGGTTTCTTTTAGGGTTTTGTTGCCCTTCATTGAATCATTGTTATTTGTGGCCGCCACGGTTCCTGCAAGCGCAAGGCCTGCGGTCAGAACACCGACGATAAATGTAAGTATTTTGCCTTTCATATTCCCCCTTTCCTATTCAATTGATCCTATATCAACCATCCATGACACGCCGTACTTGTCGACGAGCATGCCAAAGGTGTCGCCCCAGGGTGCATTTTCGAGTGGCATCGTAACCATGCCGCCTTCGGAAAGCTTGTCCCAGTATCCGCGCAGTGTCGACTCGTCGTCGCCATTCAGCGCCATGACCATGTTCGTTCCCGGTGTGAATTCCATGCTGTCGGGTGTGTCCGATCCCATGAAGATGATGCCATTGTCAGCCTCAAGCTGCGAGTGCATGACCTTATCGTCTTCACTTGGATCCTGCGACATGCCAAACTCTTTGAACGTGTTTATCTCTAGCTTGCCACCGAAGACCGTCTGGTAAAACTCCATTGCCTCCCTGGAATTATCTTTAAAGTTTAGATATGCATTTAATCTTGCCTGCATGCCACCTCCATAATTAGCTTCTGCTAGCTTTAGTATAGCTAATTGTGTCAAGAATGTCTCTTTCGATAAGCAGGCATGAAGTGGGAGTGGCGTTTGTTCGGTGACGCCACTCCCATGGTGGATAAGGACACGGGGAAGCTCCTTTCAAAGCGTCGCAGCGTGCTGGAGGTTGACGAGGAGGGTGTCGAGGCGATAGTCGGCCTGGGTGATGCCCCGCCGGCTCTTCTCGTCGCGCGACTTCGCCTCATCGAGCAGCTCACGCAGCTTGGCCGGCAGCTCGCTGGGCTTGATGAATACCTGGGCGCAGAGATCCAGCAAAGCGCTCCAGACATCGCCGGGCGAAACGTGTCCTGCCCTGTCGGCCGTGGAGCTGAGTCCCTGCTTGCACGATTCCAGGGCGAGCTGGAATCCTGTAGGCATTGTCACCGTACTCACAACCTTTCCATATCCGCACCCATACCTGACGGGTGTTAGAAATTTTATATCACAACGAGCGCTTTTTGCCAAGAGAAACCAAAAAACTCCCCGAAAGGAGTTTTTTGTAAGCGATATGAAATTAACGCTTCGAGTATTGTTCACGCTTGCGGGCGCTGCGAAGACCGTACTTCTTGCGTTCCTTTTCGCGTGGGTCCCGGCGGAGGAATTCTGCCTTCTTCAGCGTACCGCGCAGGTCGCCATATCCGACGGTCAGTGCCTTGGCGATGGCGAGCTTGATCGCGTCCACCTGGCCAGCAAGACCGCCGCCCGATACCTTGATCGTAACATCGAACTCTTTTTGCTTGCCAACAAGTGCGAGCGGATCGGTCACTTCGGCAAGAAGAGTCTTGTTGTCAGAAAGGTAATCGCTAGCAGGCTTGTCGTTGATCGTGACGACACCCTTACCCTTAAACAGGCGAGCTCTGGCGGTTGCGCTTTTGCGACGACCTAGGCCGTAAAAGTATTTGCTTTCAGCCATGATTATTTAACCTCAACTTTCTCTGGCGTCTGGGCGGTGTGCGAGTGGTCGTTTCCTGCAAAGACACGAAGACGCTTCATGCGTTCTGCGGCCAGCTTGTTCTTAGGAAGCATGCCCTTTACCGCTTCTTCAATGATGCGTTCTGGGAACTTCGCGCGCACTTCGGCAAGTGTCGCATCCTTGATGCCGCCTGGGAATCCAGTGTGGTGGTAGTACACCTTCCCCTTTTCTTTATTACCAGTGACAACCGCTTCGCGAGCATTGATAACGACGACATAGTCACCGCCATCAATGTGCGGAGTGTAGCTTGGTTTGTACTTGCCGGTCAGATAGGTGGCAATTTGGGTAGCGATGCGACCAAGCGGAGCTTCGCTTGCATCAACGAGGATCCAGCGACGAGTGACTTCGCTCGGTTTTTGGGAGTAGGTTTTTGCGTTCATTAGGCTTTTACCTCCTCTTTCTTAGGAGCGGCCGTCAGCTCGTCGACAAACTCGATCGACGCCATCTGCGCGCCGTCACCGACACGAAGTCGGGTTCGAGTAACGCGGACGTGTCCGCTGGTTCGCGCTGTAAGCTGCGGAGCGATTTCGTCCACCAACTTGAAGGCGGCTGCCTGGGTGCTAAGACCGGCAATGACCATGCGTCGGTTCGCAAGGTCGCCCTTTTTAGCCTTAGTGATTAATTTTTCAATATAACGCACGAGCTCTTTGGCCTTTGGCAGCGTCGTTTCAATCTTGCCGTGTTCGACAAGGCTGGTCGCCAGACCTTTTAGCAGTGCGCGGCGCTGATCGCGTTCGCGACCAAACTTGCGCCCTTTGTATCCGTGTCGATGCATTAGAGTTCAAGCTCCGCTAGTTTATCTTTAACTTCGTCGAGAGCCTTTGAACCAAAGCCTTTCAGCTCGCGCAGATCTTGTTCGCTGAGGGTTACAAGGTCGTGAACCGTGCGAATCTCGTTGTTGATCAGCGCATTTGCCGTACGGGCAGTAAGGTTTAGCTCTTCAATAGGGGTGTTTAGCTCGCTGGCCTCCTCCTCATTTACCTGGCCGAGTGCAGGCGCAGACTCAACAGTCGTGCTGCCGGCAAGAGCCGTGTACTGGTTAACGAGGATTGCGGCTGCCTCTTCAAAAGCTTCGCGGGGGCTCATTGAACCGTCTGTTTCAACAGTCAATGCGAGCTTATCAAGGTTGGTTTCCTGGCCGACACGCGTGCTATCAACTTTGTAGCGCACGCGAAGTACTGGGGTGAACACCGCGTCAAGGGCAATCATGTCGCTGTGAAGGCGGGATTCGCTTGAGTCCTCGATGGTGCGGTACCCACGGCCAGATTCGACAACGAGGTCAATGACGACGCTCTTTTTAGGATCATCAACGTTGCAGATAATCTGATCCGGGTTGACGATTTCGACGTCGCCTGAAGTCTTGATGTCGCCTGCGACAATCGGACCGGCACCCTTTTTTTCAAGCCGAAGCTCGACAGGCTCGTCGGTGTGAACCTTGACCCGGACGTTCTTGAGGTTAAGCATGATGTCGACGACATCTTCTTTGATACCAGGGACAGTCGTAAACTCATGAGTCGCGCCTTCAATACGGAAAGCGACGATTGCACCGCCCTTAATGCTTGAAAGAAGAACACGGCGAAGACTGTTGCCGAGGGTATTGCCGTAACCGGCGTGAAGTGGCTCGATCACAAAAGTTGCACTTGTGCTACTCTGCTCGTCGATACGTGCAAGCGCTGGGTTGTGAATTACTTTAGACATTTCTTATCTCCTTACCCTTCTTAACGTGAGTAGTACTCAACGATTAGCTGCTCATTAATGTCTGCTTCTGCTTCTTCACGCTTAGGAAGTCCGGTAATTTCAATCTTGATCTTCTTTGCGTCGGCCTTTAGCCATGAAAGAGGACCTTGGATTGAGTTTTTTACGACGTCATCAAGCTGTGTAAAGTAACCGGATTTGGTGCTCTTAGGACGGACGGTGACGACATCGCCGGGTTTGAGACGGATAGACGGAATGTCAACACGGCGGTCATTCAACATAAAGTGGCCGTGGCCGACCAACTGGCGAGCAGCGCGGCGTGAAGTGGCAAAACCTGCACGGTATACGGCGTTGTCTAGACGAAGTTCCAGAAGCTGAAGCAAGTTCTCGCCTGCAAGACCTTCTTTTCGGCGCGAAGCCTCGTTCATGAGACGAGCGAACTGCTTTTCAAGCAGGCCGTAGGTTCGGCGAACTTTTTGCTTTTCACGAAGCTGAACGGCATAAAGGCTCTGCTTGCCCTGACGGCCGCCAGAGTGCTGGCCTGGAATGCCAGTCTTTTTGGCCATGATTTTGTGTGCTTTAGGGTGAAGC
>JALRBM010000102.1 GCA_023257755.1 Candidatus Saccharimonadia bacterium
ACCGCCTTTTCAACCTCATGATCGATATTTCCACTCATTTCAATTACCAGATCGATCATAGAACTAGGCACAGCGACTTCCTCGTGCAACTGCCGCCGTTCTTTATAACGCTCTATTCCGACTTGGGAAAGATTGGCATCGCCCGACCGCTCCCGTAGCTTAAGACGCTCTATAATCACCTTATCGTCAGCAACAATATGAAACAGAAAGAAGCGTACCTTAAAAGCATCTGCATTCTCCTTTGCAAGATCATAAAACTGCAGGAGGTCGTTGTCTAATATGTGACTTACGCCGTGCTCGTAAAGATAGCGGGATCGGGCTTCGGCTATCCTCTGAAGCAACTCCTGTCGAGGCGACGCTCCGGAAACTCCCTGTTGATTAAGCCAGCGGCGAATATGATCGTTGCTTGATACATAGATATGCAGTCTTTTCGCCAGCGCACCCGCAAAGGTCGACTTTCCACTCCCTACCACCCCAATCATGCCAATCACGAATGGCGCCCCCTCATCCGATGGTCGGTCAGGAAGTGTCGCCAGATATGCGTCGACGTATTGCTGATCAGTCATTTGCCTTCAGCCGCCCGGCAACAAACTCCCAATTAACAACATTCCACCATGCCTTCACATAATCGTCACGCTTATTTTTATAATCAAGATAGTAAGCGTGCTCCCATACGTCCAGCCCGAGAAGCGGTGCATCAAGACCCTGCATGATGGGTGTATCTTGGTTCGATGTTGTAATTATGTCCATGTTTGGCTGCAGCCAGGCCCAACCGCTTCCGAAAACACCGAGGGATTTTGTGGTAAATTCATCAACAAAACCCTGGTAACTTCCGTAGCGCTCGACTAATTTCTCGGCAAGCTCACCCGTCGGCTCTCCCCCTCCGTTCGGTGACATCCATTGCCAAAACAATGCGTGGTTATAATGACCACCGCCCTGGTTTCGCACGGCTGCGCGAACACCTTCAGGAAGCGTATCGAGGCTTTTCAATAGCTCTTCGAGAGGACGCTCCTTTAGCTCGGGTGTTGCATCGAGCGCTACATTTAACTTGTCGACATATGTTTGATGATGTTTATCATGATGCAACTTCATGATGTCGGCACTGATATATTTGCCGAGTGCATCATAACTATATGGCAGATCTGGAAGCGTGTGCATGATTCCTCCTATTGATTTGTTTGACCTTGTACTTCAGGAACAGAGATATATTCCTTTATCTTGTTGTCTTTTTTAAGAGCCACCAGGCGCTTTTTAAATTCGGTAAGAGGAATTTTTATGTATCCGTAATTTACCTGGGTATCAGTCTTTTCAAGAAGCTTTACAAAATAGTAGCCGTCGCCTGTTGTCGTTCTTATCACGGGCGATACTTGCCCTACTTCAAGTTGGGCGGCTGCCTTGCTTAAACCTCCATCCCTGTTCGTCTTTGGAACAAGTCCCGACATGCCCACTTCAGGCTTCGCCGTCCCTTCGCCGCCCAGCTGTAGAGCGGCCTTGTCGAGATCGGCCTCCGCTTTTAGAAGCGCCTCTGCTCGGCTACTGGCTTTTCGGGCGTTCTCGTCAATCGCATATGATACCTCTTGGCGAAGCAATTTGCTTTTTGCGTCCTGGCGGTACTCGCTTGGTGTCCAACCGAGGATGTTAAGCGCGGAGGCATCATATGTCTCCTGCGAGATACGGCCGTTAGCAGTATTTCTATCCTCATCGATCACCTTATCGATACGTTCATCGCTCACGGATATGGCAAGCCCGCGTGCTAACTTTTCAGCGTAGGCATCAGCGAGCACGGTATCCATTGACTTGCGCTTGATAAAGTCAACTTGACGTTTGCCATCCTCACTATCCAGATTGATCTGCTCGGTTTGCTGCAGATAATGTGCCGAGCTGTTGTAATACATAAGATAATCGCCGTAATATACCGTCTCTCCGTCCACCGAAGCGACGGGAAGCGGCAGTACACGAGTCACCCGATAAAAGAACGTGTTCGTGTTTTGAACGGAATACAACTGCCACCAGCCAACAAGCGCCAGAATAACCAACGCCGCCACAGTAACCAGAATAGTATTGACCACCAGCTTGTGACGGGCGTACTGCATCGGATACTTGAAGCGGCGGCCGCCCGCCAAAATCCTCTCGCGGTGTTCGGCGACCGTTTCGTTGGTAATACGAGACGGAGCTTCTTGTTTAGCGGCTTTACGCCTTCTCAGGGCTAACTTCTTCATACTCTCCTTGGGGCTGGTTCGCCAGTGCAGCCGTCACGGCATCCTGCAGCTTGTTATATATCTGGTCGGGGTGTTCCACCTTATTAATAATCAGGTCTCCTACAAAGGTCTGGATAACAATCGTTCCAAATCCCAGCACCTCGCCAGTGAATCCAGGTATATTATAGCTTATGTTTTGAATCTTTGACAGCCGAAGCTCCACAACATCCTTACCAAAGAAGCCCCGTTGAGTGATTTGGCGAAGCCGCTGATCGGTAACGATATAGATCGTAAAATACCACATAACAAAGTGGTAAAAGAAAAGCAGCAGCCCAATAACGAGCCCGGCTATGGGCAATAGAAAGAGGACTAGGTTATCCTGCCAGATAAGCGGTGGAATCGAGCTGATCGCAAAAGGAATTAATAGCATGTAGAATCCCTTTCGCATCGCAATAACGTGCCGCCGAAACACAAAAAGCAGCTCTTCGCCGTCACGTTGTCCGTCGAAATCGAGCTGCTCGCCGTTTTCTTTTGCTTTTTTACCCATAGTTCTAGTACTACTATCGTACCCCGCTACCCCATAGGCGTCAATCGGCTTGACAGAGGCATCTGGTACCCCGGGCAGGAGTCGAACCTGCAACCTTTTCCTTAGGACGGAACTGCTCTATCCAATTGAGCTACCGAGGCGTACCAGATAATTGTATCACAGAGGTAGACTTAGTAGTACTTGGCGTACATCACTGCTTCAGAGCCGAGATTGTAGGTAGGGATCTCTTCGTCTCCGAACCACACCTTGATCTCTGCTTCAGCTTCAGATGCTACTTCGCTGGCGTGAATCAAGTTGTGAATAGCGCGCCGTTCAACATTAGCAACCGCGGGGCTATCGACCGAATAATCACCGCGAATCGTGCCGACGTCTGCCTTGAACGGCAAGGTGTGACCGGCTAGCTTTCGCACCATGTCGATCGCCTGCATGCCTTCAACGACCATGGCGACGACCGGCCCGGACGTCATGAATTCTACCAGACTTTCAGCGACACCTTTGCCGATTTCCGTCGTATCGGTGCTCCCCAGTACCTCGGCCGGGTCCGCGTCAAGGTTCTCAAACGAGCTAAGGCTTTTTTCGCCAAGACGGGCAATCCATGCGTCGTCACTCATCGGGTAATGCGCCCGAATCTGATCTTCGGTGGCGTTAAGCATTTTAATTGCCACAACCTTTAGACCTGCCCGCTCCATTCGCTGGATGATGTCGCCGATCAGTCCACGCTTTACGCCGTCGGGCTTGATCATACAAAATGTGCGCTCAAATTTAATACTGCCTTTGCCAAATACTTCTGACATACTTTCTCCTTTTAATCTCTTTTATTGTACCAAAAGATACATCGTCAAAATAGAGGCCAATCCTATGCGGTACCATCCGAACGCCGCCAGACCGTGCCTGGAGAGATAGCGCATCAAAAAGCCCACCGCCAAAATACCGGCAATGAACGCTGCCGTGTTACTAATAAGCAGCATCGGCATGTGGTCGAGGAAGTACGCGCGGTCGCTTTCTTTTATAAATACTTTTAGCGTCACGCCCAGCATGATTGGAAGGGATGCCAAGAAGCTGTACTCTGCTGCGGCAGCCGGACTCAGACCTGCAAGCCGGCCGGCAATGATTGTCGATCCGGACCGCGAGACGCCCGGGATCAAGGCGAACGTCTGTGCAACACCGATCAAAAACGCACGCAGCGGGCTGAGTTTTTCGCCGTCGTTGACCGCCGATGCCCGAGGGAATTTCTCGATGAGAATCATGATCACGCCCACCAGCGCAAGCGCGACGGTCACGACGATCATACTGCCAAAGAATGCCGATGAGGCGATAAAGTCCGCGAGGAGGAACCCTACCAGCCCGGCAGGCACCGCCGTGATGAGGATATTACGCGCCAGAACAACATTTTTGTTCAAAAAGATGTCTTTACAGATTGCAACGATCCGTTTTCTGAAGTAAACGACCAATGCCAGGAGTGTTCCGATGTTAATAAACTCTAAAAACAAATGGTCTGAAACACCCGAAAACAGCTCCTGCAGAACAACCAAATGGCCGGAGCTACTGACTGGGATAAATTCTGTGAGGCCTTGCGTGATGCCCAGAACTACCGTCTCGAGTATATTCATTCCCTCCATTATACCCATACGCCGCCATCTAGGCTATGCTAATAGTATGTACTTGTCCGAGCTTATTCTGGATTATATCGAACACCTGGAAGTTGAAGGTGGCCGCTCTTCTAAAACTTCCGAAAACTACCGCCGGTATCTGGAGCGGCTGGTGGAATTCACCGGCGATATTCAGGTGGGCAAAATTACCCCCGAGGTCATCCGTAAATACCGCCTTTGGCTTAACAGGTACCGCAATGATCAGGATGACGAGCTGGCAACGATCACTCAAAGCTACCACTTAATCGCCCTCCGCGGATTTCTGACCTACCTTTCAAAACGCGATATCGCTTCACTTAGTCCTGAAAAGATCGAGCTGCCCAAAATTGCCCGAAAACAGGTAACATTCCTCCACTATGACGAGGTAGCTCGCCTGCTTGAGACCATCCCCGTCGACACCGAAACAGGCCTTCGCGACCGGGCGCTTATCGAACTGCTCTTCTCAAGCGGCCTGCGCGTATCGGAACTTGCCGCCCTCAACCGTGACCACGTTAATACCAAGCGTCGTGAATTTATGGTCCGTGGTAAAGGTCGAAAGGATCGGCCGGTCTTTATTGGCCAGACTGCTGCGCAGCATGTCGAAGACTATCTTGCCTCGCGGCTCGATAACCTTCCGCCTCTCTTTCTTAGTTACAGCCGCAATAATAATGCGACAATGTCCGGAGATTTCAGGCGATTAACCCCCCGCAGCATCCAGCGTATCATCAGCAAGTACGCCCGCCTTGCCGGCATCACAAAGCATGTCAGCCCCCATACCATGCGCCATAGCTTTGCCACGGATCTATTGATGAACGGCGCCGACCTCCGCAGTGTCCAATCGATGCTCGGTCACAGCAACATCAGCACGACGCAGGTCTATACCCACGTGACAGATGAACATCTAAGGGAAGTTTACGAAAAATTCCACAGCGACACGGATTAAGGCGTACAACTGGACTCCTGCCTGAAGTCACTTTCCTGGTCGGTGATCCTAAAGTTCTTGCAGAGATTACCCTCCAGCTCGATCGCCGCCTGGGGAGTAGCGAAGTCACCTTTTAGTTCAATTCGGGCGAGCACGCGGCGGAACATATCATTGGCCCGCCCGGTCGAGTCAACCTCGGGCTGCACCTGGTTAAACCTGACGACATCGCTCCCGTTTTTCAGCACAACCTTATATCGGGCCTTATTGTAAAGCGAAGTCAACCTCAGAAAGGCATTGCGCTGTGCGCTCGACCCGTTGATTGGCGCAGGCAAACGCAGGGTTGTCGTACAGGCGAACTCACCATCAACAAAGCTGTCATTACACCGTACCTGCTGGGGAATGTTCACTGGGCTGCGGCGGGCATCGAGGGCAAAGTCTTTTTCGGTCAGACCGCTTGCCGACGGGTAGAGGAAGAGCGTGTTCGCATTACTTCGTCCGCCCGACTGGCTGTTATCAAAATCCGTTAGCGGCGACCCTGTCCCGAGCTGCATAAACTGGGTTCGCATAAGCGGCGGGTGGTTGATGTCCCACTGTGTTCCCACCCTTGGCAAACTAACAACCGGACCACTATACGGAAACTCGATCGTCGATTCGCCCGGCGGCACATCCTGGTTGCTGAACCAGCTTAGTTCTATCGTATCGAACGCCGCCTCGGACTGGAGTGGCACGACCTGGGATTCGTTCAGGCCAAGCTCGTTACGGTAATCATCTGTATTGACGCGGATTTTAACGCAGGTATAGGCCTGGTCAAGTTTATCCGCACTATCACTTTCACTCTGTTCGATAATCGTTTCATTATTCGTTTCCCCCACTATTCCCGAGCGT
Organism: Candidatus Saccharimonadia bacterium; assembly: GCA_023257755.1. Taxonomy (GTDB): domain Bacteria; phylum Patescibacteriota; class Saccharimonadia; order Saccharimonadales; family Saccharimonadaceae; genus JALRBM01. The sequence goes on from JALRBM010000102.1 coordinate 6,181, forward strand.
GCCAGCGTGTCACAAGACGTTTCGGGCTGGCCGGGCACGGGCGTCAGCGCATTAGCGATCGTGCCGCAGTTTACGCTAGAGGGAGCTGTGTTGTTTCGGCAGGCCTGGTCGAGCAGCAAAAGCCTCTTGGCATCCTCAACACCAGCCTGGGCCGAATCATAGGCGCTTTGCGAAAGATCACTGATTGTTGCCTGCTGCTGGTCTTTGATCATCAACTGCACAAAACTTACCGTCACTACCGTCATGAGGAGCGCCGCGAAAATGACGACAAACAGTGATACGGCCCCTGACTGGGATTGGTTCCCCCGAAATAATTTCATTGTCCCCCTCCTCTTCCCGATTCATTGCCGGCTCTCGCAATAATATCAAACTGGTTGACTGAACAATAGGCTTCATTGCCCTCGCCTTCCGAAGGAGGCCGGCATGAAGTATCGCTGGTCGTCAGTTGTTCGCGGTCGTTTGTTCCAATCGTGATAGTAATCGCATAAAGCGCCTGGCCGATCTCGTCGTCCTTGACCGTCTGCGAGATCTCGAACTGATGAATGGCCAGGTCACGATCACCGCTTGTCAAAAGATCCCGCGACCGCGTTTTATCAATAACCTGGGAAGTATCATTTGAACAAAGCCCGGCTCCTGGATCGTCCACCTTCGCAAAATGAACCTGGGAACCGTCGCTATAAGTATTGTAAATGGGCGTTTCCCCACGGAGGGCCTTACCAAAGTTCCACGCATAACTATAGCGTCCCAGGCAAAGTCGGCCGCCGCTCCCGACGCGTTCAACGTATTTGGCATTAGGAGCTGTTGCTGATTTTGGCGTCGCGTCAAACGGAACCGATGAGGCTATACTGCGCTGCAGTTCATCCGAAAGCGACCTTCCCGCCTGATCGACTTCGCGGAGGGTGATACCCCTAGTATAGATCGTACTGATTTGGATTGTCGTCAGCGCGATCGCCAGCAGCAACATCGAAATAAAGGTCATCGCGAGCATGAGTTCGATCAGCGTAAAGCCGTGTTGATTCTTACCGTGGTTCATACAACCTCACGATCGTCCCGAGCGTCATGGGGGTGGAGCTTCCAGGGCCATCCCAGCAGGCCCTGATATGAAAATCAACAAATCCCGGCTGGCCATTCGGGTTGGTCGACGGCACGGCCTCGACCCACAGCCCATATGCCTGCCTGATACTGGAATCGGTATTATAGTCAACCTGGGCAAACGGCGGCATTGACCCGTCGGCGGGCGGGGTCATTTGTATCGCCGCCGTTGAGACAGCCGCTCTCCTGGCGTTAAGGATGAATGGGCTATCGCCGGGGACGGAGGTAGGACATCGGCCATCCTGTAGCTCTGCAAAGTTCGAGGCACTGGCAGCTGCCCGATCCACCGTCATCTTGCGCCATTCGCCCGCCGCGCCGGAAGGTGGCGCTCCTTGTCGCTGATACGTAGAAACATATGCCTGGTGAATATACCGGATCGCCTCGGCTTGGGCGTCGATCTGCTGGCGCACCAAGCTGATTTCTAGCGCCCGCTGCGCTGCCGCCGTGCCTTGATTCATGATCGTCATACTGCCGACGGCAACCATCGCAAAGACCGTCACGGCAAACAGCACCTCGATAATCGTATCGCCGCGCTGCCTTAATCGCATACGCTTTCACCTTCCGGAGGAATCTGAATCGCTCCCTGACTGGATGCAAACGGAATGATTCGCACCTCCATCCGCCGACCAACAAACGTGCCGGCATCAGCGTTAACACAAATATGGCGCGTCTGGCTGATCCCGGTGGTATTAATGAGCTCCTTCAAATTAGTCCTTACTCCCTCCGCCGAGAACGTCAAAATCGCCCCGCTTAAAGGCGAACGGATAATCAGAATCGATAGCGGCATCGGTGTCGTCGTGTCCTGCCGCACGACCTGGGCACCCCAGTTCACGTCAAGCGTCTCCTGGTTAATGGGCGACACGCCTATCTGATAGTTATTCTGCAACTCATCGATATCGCTCCCCGCCGGAATGCCCGTTCCTGTCCGGTAGCCGGTGACGCTAGAGATAGTAATTCCCGTCCCTGCTTCATCAATCGTCAAATATTTTCCCAGCAGCACGCAGTCACTTGTCCCCCTGGGTTGACCCGCAACCGATTCTTCCGTCACGGCGGCGGCTGGACTACATGCCCAGGCCCCGTCACGGCCATTAATGACATTGGCCGTCTGGCTGTACTGGTCCTGGATCAGCGACTTCAGCGAGTTGACGCTGTCCCGGTAACGCTGTTGGCCGATCGCTATACCCGACCCTACCAAAATCCCGATCGCAAGAAGCCCGGTCACCCCGAGAAAAAGCATCACTTCGATAATAGTAAAACCGTTGTCTTTTTTGATGCCCATGTTAGGGTACATTATACCATAAGCGGTAAACAGAGAGTTAAAGAAAGGCCGTAAAGTACCACTGGAGAATCGGCTGGCCAATAAGCACCGAGATGACAAACCCTATGATAAGAAGCGGGCCGAACGGAACATGACTCCCACGCTTCATTTTTCCCGAGACAAGACCTGGTATTACTACCAAACAACCGATCAGGTTGGCTAAAAACAGCGCCAGAAAAGCCAGTTGCCAATTGCCAAGAAGCAGGGCTAGCCCAAGACCTAGCTTCACATCTCCGAAACCAACCCACTTCCCCTTTGAGACGTACCAGAGTATCAAGTATAGCCCGCTAAGAACGCTGGCTGCCGCCGCAACGTCAATGAGTGCCATGACCGAATCAGCGGACGTAAAGATCCTAAGACCCGCAACAATAACTCCAACGCCGATCAAAGGAAAAACGACGCGGTTAGGCAGCAAAAACCACTTCATGTCATAAGCAAACAGAATCGCCAAAAGGACACCGCCGAGCAGCCAAAGAATAAATTGGGCCAAATCCAAGGCGGTAATAATTTCCGGCCAAAGTAAATACGACCCGACGAAGAAGCCCGCTGTCCCCAGCTCCATAAGCGGCTCGAACGTCCCTATCCTTTTTCGGCAATAGCGGCACGTACCCCCGGTCGACAGCCAGCTAACAAGTGGCAACAAATCATACCAGGCAAGCGTCTGATGACAGTGCAGGCACCGCGAACGGTCCCGGGCAGTAAACGGTGCCTTCGACAAAGGAAGCAGCGCTTTATACTCCTCCTTATCAATCTCCTCGCCTTCTTTTTTATCCTCAATAAGCTGCCTTGCCCGCAGGCGCCAGACAGTCGCGCCAGCAAAACTTCCCATCGAAAGTCCGGCAAGCGCCAGTAAAAGTATCACCGCTACATCCATAAGCACCATCATAGCGTATTAAAACCAAAACAAAAACCTCGGCCGATTCAGCCGAGGTTTCAATAACGATTTACGTTAGTTGCTTACGCAGGCGATACCACCACCTTCAAGCTTGTACTGGAAAGCAATTTTTTGGGCACCTTGGCCTGTTCTTAGCGTTTCACCGTCACACACCGCGTTGCGAGTAAAGTAGATGTTATGGTCAAAGTTACCTACTGTTCCTGTCCTAAATACATAGGCCGTGCCGTCTGGGTCCGAGAAACTATCTCCTCCAGCCGTAAGGTACTGTGCTATAAATCCGGTCCCGCTTTCCGGCGAAGCAGTAAGTGTCGCATCAGAAGGTAGCCTGTTGCGATTGTTGGTCTGATACTGTTGAATGGCAGATTGTACTCGACCAAGATCACTCCTACGCTGGCCGTCCCGCTGATTGCGCTGCAGCGCCGGCAGGGCGATAAACACCATCAAAAAGATCAGTCCGGCGATAGCGAGCACCAACACGACTTCGATGATCGTAAAGCCTTTCTCTTTGTTTTTCTGTTGTCCGTTCATAAAATCTTTTCCACCTTTCTATGAACAATGATTAGATGCGCATGGAACGCTTAAGCTTATCGTACTCTACTCGAGGTTACTTGTCTAGACATTAATTCCGTTCACCAGACTGTAGATCGGCAACAAAATCGCACCCACCATACCGCCGGCAACTACGGCCAGGATGACCATCAGGATAGGCTCGATCGCGGTCGAAATCGCCTTGATCTCTTCGTCCAGCTCGTCCTCGTACACCTTGGCGGTCTTGCCCATCATCTCATCGATCTGGCCCGACTGCTCGCCAATCTTGATCATCTGGGGCACCAGCGGCAAAATATAATCCTCAGGCTGCAGGGCGGCCGAAAGCGCCTTCCCTCCCTTGACCTTTTCAGCAGCACGGTCAATACTCTTCCCCACCACCGAATTATTCACCGAATCACTGGTGATCCGCAGCATGTCGAGCATCGCCACGCCGGTAGAAAGCAGCGTCTGCCCCGTTCGCGCAAACCGCGCCATATATAGCTTTCGGAACATCTTGCCGAAAAGTGGTACGTTCAGCTTGAACGTATCCTTGAATTTAATACCGTTTTCGCTCTTAAGATATTGGAGAAAGAAGTAGATGCCGGCGCCAAGTAAAATAACCACAATCCACCAGAACTGGGCGAAGAAATCCGCCACCGTCACCATTGCCTGCGTCAGGAACGGCAGTTCTTTCTTAAGATCGGCATATAATTTCTCTACCTGTGGAACGACGGTGAACAGCATGAATGCCATCACGCCAAAGATGACAACCAAAACGATAACCGGGTAGGTCAGCGCACCGCGGATCTTGCTCATCGTGGCGGCGTCCTTTTCCTGCTGGGCGGCAATACGGCGAAGCGACTCGTCCAGCGTACCGGATACCTCGCCGGCAGCGATCAGCGCCAAAAAGACATTGTCAAACACATCGGGATGCTTGGCAAACGAGTCAGACAGCGACTTGCCGCCCTCGACCGAGGCGATGATATCTTCGACCACACCCTGAAGCCGCTTGTTTTCGGTTTGCTCGGCAACGGTGCGAAGGCTCTGTGAAAGCGGGAGGCCAGCTCCGATAAGGGTCGCTAATTGTCGGGT
>JALRBM010000034.1 GCA_023257755.1 Candidatus Saccharimonadia bacterium
GCTTCAACATGCTGATCTTCCACGGCGGGTTCCAGATCTGGTTCACCACCCTGTGGTTCGTCGTCATGGCGTTCGGGTGGTGGATGGTGCTTCCCACGATCATCGTGCTGGGAGTTGTCAGCTGGTTCCAACGCCACAAGATCATGATGTGGTGGAGCGGCCGACTCCGACCGGCCAACTGACCGGAGGTATGGCGCGAAGGGAACATCAAAAGGGCGCCGCTGGAAACAGCGGGGCCCTGTTCTCTTTTTTAGGCTATTCATTTTAAAATTAAAAGCGGAAAAGCCGCCCCGATGACCCGCGCCGCGACCAGTGGTCGCCTGCGGGCCGCCGAGACGGCTGTTCCTACAACTTGATCACATGCATCGTCACCGCATCCACGAGGGGGTGCAGACGACTGTGGATCAGGATGCCCTTGACCGCCCGGAACGTGTCCGCCCCCATCAAGATGAAGTGGATGACGACGAGCACCAGGAAGGTCCACGAGTAGCCGTTCCACTGCTTCACGACGGGCACCCCGACAGCGATTAGCGCACCGGCGAGAACCGGATACGCCACGAAGTCGTGGGCACGCTTGGTGGGTGAGTTGAGTGCCAGCTCGACGCCGGCACGGGTGTAGTTGCCGACCTCCATCCAGTGGAAAGCCATCCCCAGGAGAAGACCCACGGCGAAACAGCCGAGGATCCACTTCCAGGAGGTGAACAGACCGCTCTGGGGGAGGTGACGGTAGGCAAGCGCGCAGACCACGAGCGCCGGCATCAGGATGAACGTGTCGCCGAGCTGGAACGACCAGCTCCCATGAGCCAGGTCGATCAGCGGGAGATCACTCGCCCGCTCCAGCGTCAGGCGAAGCACGAGCAGCAGCAACGGCGAGGCGATCCACACAGCGACACCCGTGAGGATCGGCCTGTGGTTCAGGACGCTCCAGACGAGCAGGCTGTAGACCAGCAGCGCGTAAAGCACCAACAGCAGGTCGAACAGCCGAACGAATGCCTCCATTTCGGCATCACCAGCTTCCAGGGTTGTAGGAACAAAGCGTTAAGCTTAATATAATTATACTACTTTATTTAATTTTAGTCAATATATCTACAGAGGTCGATCGTCTGTTACAATAAGATTTACTATGGCCTTAAAAAAGAAAGCGCAACAGCCAAAATCCGTCCTCAACCGCAGGGCACGCTTTGACTACGAATTGGGCGACGAAATCGTCGCAGGGGTTGTCTTAACCGGCCCGGAAGTACGCGCCGCCCGTGACGGCCATGTTCAGCTGAAGGGTGCCTATGTAACAATACGAGACGACGAACTGTGGCTGAATAACGCCAGCTTCAGCCTGAAACTCAACCAAAAAGGACAGGCCGGAGCACGGAGTATCGACACGACCGCCCGCAAACTGCTTGCCAGTCGGAAGCAAATCGATACCCTGACACTTCGCAAGAAAGAGGGGCTCTCTATCGTCCCCACAAAACTGCTGACAAGCGGCAAGTTTATCAAGCTGGTCATTGCCTTAGGAAAAGGCAAGAAACGTTACGATAAGCGTGAAACAATCAAGCGCCGCGACCTGGAGCGGGAAGCTAACCGCCAGATGAAGCATTAGTGCGCTATACTAGTGATATGAAGATATACTCTTGGAACGTCAATGGCATTCGCGCCGTCACCCGGAAAGAACTATTTACTCCGTTCATCGCTAAACACCAGCCAGATATTCTGTGCCTTCAGGAAACGAAGGCCGAACAGGGACAGGCAGTCATCGATATCGAAGGGTACGAAGAATACTGGAACTCGGCCGAACGTAAAGGCTATTCCGGCACGGCCATTTTCACAAAAGTAAAGCCAATCAGCGTCGTGAACGGTTTTGCCGACGACATCGCTAAAAAACACGGCCTCACTAACGACGCCTATGGCGACCCCGCTAAGGAAGGCCGCGTCATTACCGCCGAATTCGATACTTTTTATATCGTCACCGTCTATACTCCCAATGCCAAGGACGACTTATCCCGTATTCCGCTCCGTCATAAACAATGGGATCCGGCATTTTTAGAGCACTGCAAAACGCTAGAGAAAAATAAGCCCGTTATTTTCTGCGGCGACCTTAATGTGGCCCATACCGAAGATGACTTGGCCCGGCCAAAAGAGAACAAAGGCAAGAAAGGCTTTACAAGCGAGGAACGCGAAGGCTTTGACAGTTTTGAGAAGGCCGGCTTTGTCGACACCTTCCGAATGTTCACGAGCGGCAATGGCCATTACACCTGGTGGTCTAACTGGGGCGGTGCCCGGGCCCGAAACGTAGGGTGGCGTATCGACTACCTGATGGTCTCAAAGAGCCTGCAGGAGAAAGTTAAAAAAGCCGAGATTCACGCTGATGTCATAGGCAGCGACCATTGTCCCATTAGTATCGAACTAGAAGTGTAGCGATGGCAGATTCACGTCCGGGGATATAGCAGAGGAGAGCAGTATGGATTCGAAAGCACCCGCCCAGCAAACCGTCACGGTTGAGGAATTAAACCAGATTATCTGGAATCATCTTTACGAACGCGATTGGCACAACAACCCCAGCCGGGGATTGGCTATTTCACTGGCCCTAGAAGCAAATGAACTGTTGGAACATTATCAGTGGAACGACAAGCCCGTCGGCGGTCCGGAAGCAGTAGGAGAAGAACTAGCCGACGTTTTTATTTACGGTATGCAGATCGCCCAGCAAAACAATATCGACATCGTCCATCATATCAAGCGCAAGCTAGAAAAAGCCGCCCGAAAATATCCAGCGGAGGATTTTAAAAATAAAACGCCCGACGAGGTCCGGGCTGCATGGCTAAAAAACAAGCTGGCTCACAAAAAAGAAGGCTTGTAGATGGAGCAACATGCCTATTGGCAAAAGCAGGCTCCTGGCCAGCCGCTTTTTCCCGACATTGAATGGAGCAAGCCCGAACAGCGATCCCAGGCCGGCAAGCTTGGCATCGTAGGAGGTAACAAGCTGGAGTTTGCCGGAGTAGCAGAGAGCTATGATGCTGCATTAAAAGCTGGTGTCGGCGAAGTGCGCGTCCTTTTGCCCGATGTGCTTCGAAAGACAATTCCCGCTGCTATATCCGATACGGTCTTCGGCGCAACCAACCCATCAGGCAGCCTCAGTAAAGAAGCTGAGGGGGAGCTATACGCCCTTGGAGCTTGGGCAAACGGTCTGCTGTTTATCGGCGATGCAGGGCGAAACAGTGAAACGGCCATCCTTTACGAACGGTTTATTGCCGAGTACGAAGGCCAACTTACCCTGACACGAGATGCCGTCGACCTGATTAAAAATAATCCGGCCATCCCAGTAGAACGACCGAATACCCTTCTTGTTGTATC
>JALRBM010000040.1 GCA_023257755.1 Candidatus Saccharimonadia bacterium
GGCCTTCGTCGCCTTCTTTTCTTCACCAATCTGGTAAATCTCAACCTTGGTATACGAACCGGCAGGAGCATTGTCGACGACCAGGATATTCATGCCCTTTTCAGCCAGCTTGTCCGCCTCTTTCTGGGCCACGCCCGCCACACCGGATCCGTTATAGACGGCAACCCCGGCTGCTTCACGGGTAACATCGGTAGCATTGATCGTCTTGTTCACATATGCCGCAATACCGCTATAGTCGAGTAAACCGGCGATCGGACGGACGATGCTGGCACCGCCCACATTGCCAGTCGTCACGAGCATATTGCCTTCCTCAACCAGACTGACGGGCTTGATAGCGTCACTTTTGATATCGTTCCCCAGCGTTAGGAGTGTTCGCAGCTCCTTCGTCTCGAAATTAGTCCGCAGGTTATTGCCCAGGGCATCAATTAAGCCTGTTACCTTCCCAATATTTGTCAGTGTGCCGGCACTCACCGCCTTCTCGCGGAGTGCCTGGATAACCTTTTGCTGGTTTTTCTCGCGGTCAAAGTTGCCGTTCGGCAGTCCGTAGCCGCCGGCCGCATTTCGTGCCCGCGCGAATGCCAGAGCCCGTTCGCCGTCCATATGGGCCACTTCACCGTTCTTATAGTTGACGTAGTAGCACTTGTAGTTACATTTCCAGTCGAAATTGCGGTCCAGAATACCCCTTGGATCACTACTTTCTATTTTAATATCAACTCCTCCGACAGCGTCGACGGCCTGGCGCAGCACCGTGTAGTTAAGGTGCGTGTAGTACTGGATATCAAGTCCGAGCACCTCGCCCACTTTCGCTTTTAACGCATTGGCGCCGGCCGCTTCGTCGCCGTCACCTGAATAACAAGCGAACAAACTGTTAATTTTGCCCCTGTAGCCTTCGGGACACGAATCTCCATATTCGACATACAGGTCGCGAGGAATACTAATCATGTAGGCATTTTTCTTGTCCTGGTCGACACTGATGACCATGATAGAGTCCGTCAAGGTCGCGCCCTCGTGCTCAGGGTCGTCTTCGGATGTTCCAAAGACCAAAATATTACTGCGGCCGTTGGCATCTTCCTTGAGCGGCTGGTTTTGAACGATATCAAAAATACTTCCCTTGAAGATATTATTACTCGCGACCAACGCCTTATAGGCAACCCACGCTCCGATCGCCACTAATATGATGATCAGCCCGATGATCGTCCATTTTATAATGCGGCGGGCTTTGGTTTGCGGCTTCTTTTTGCCTTTTCGGCGGCGGCCTTTTTTATCCTGCTCTGGTTCGGTGTCGATACTTTTCAGCGATTCGTCGATTTCATTCCGGATGCCAGAACTGTTACGTGGACGCAGCGTCGTCGGCTGCTCTACAGTACGCGGCGTATCAGCAGGTTGCAGTCCATGACGAGCAGGGGCCTGCTGGGGCTTTGATATCTCAGTTTGACCCAACTGGCTCCCAGGCCGGCGTGGAACAAATCCGTCGAGTGAAGGCTTCTGCTGTCTCATAAATACTCATCTTACTATATATGAAGACCCTGGTTTTTTGAACCGGAAAAACCACAACCGGTTTGTTTTGCGGGGGGAGGAGGAGCGTGTATAGTGGTGATAGTGGAAGCACCATTCTTACAACGGCATCCTTTCCTGAAAGATGCTTTCGGGATCATTATTTTTATTGCCTGCGTCCTCATTGGAACGCTGCTTATTAACACGTTCGTCTTTCGCAGTTTTAACGTCATGGGACCAAGCATGGAACCCACCATGTTTACCGGCGACCGTCTGATCGTCAATCGTCTGCCTGTCACCTGGGCGCAGCTTCAGAATAAGCAATACATCCCGGAACGCGGCGAGGTCATCGTCTTCAAGAACCCCAGGTATAATTCTGGGCTTGGCGAAGAGTATATTGTCAAACGGGTCATCGCATTTCCCGGCGAACGCGTTGTCGTATGGGGCGGCGAAATTATCGTGTATAACGACGAACACCCTGATGGGTTTAAGCCAGATGATGCCAATAACGGCGAGCCCGGCAACCCTACAAGTGGCGCGGTTGATACAGTAGTTCCTGATAAGACACTCTTTGTCGCCGGTGATCACCGCGAGGGAGATTATTCATTCGACTCACGAAGCGGGCTTGGCACTATCCCCTATTATGACGTCGTTGGACCAGTCAGCGCCCGTATCTTCCCGTTTGATAAAATCAGAGGCTTTTAGCCAAGCAGCTTTTGAATTCGCTGGAATTCGTCGTCACTCTTAAACCGAATGACAATCTGACCCGCACCTTTGGCGTTCGTCTTAACGCTCACATCAGTTTTAAACCGGTCGATAAGACGCTTCGTATCGGCTTCGTATGGCACGCGTTCAAGCTTCGTCGGCTTATCTTTCTTGTCCGTCCGGGCGGCTTTTTTAAGCTGAACGATGTATTGCTCGATCCGCCGCGAACTCCACTCTTCCTTAAGAATGACAGGGAGGATTTCTTCAATGGTTTGCGGATCCAAATTAATCAGCGGACGTGCCTGGCCTTCACGAAGCCGCCCATCAGCCAATACCGTCCTGACGCTGTCCGGCAAACGCAGCAGCCGAAGCGTGTTACTGATCGTACTGACGGATTTTCCGCCCACCCGCTGGCCGATCTCATCCAATGTCAGATTAAATTGATCGCGTAACTTCAGGTAAGCGGTGGCCGTTTCAAGGACATTAAGGTCGCGCCGCTGCAGGTTCTCGATAAGTGATAGCTCAAGTTTATGCTGATTACTGAGGGTACGGACCAGTGCCGGAATTTTATCAAGACCCGCCAGGCCCGCCGCCCTATAGCGCCGCTCTCCCGCAACGATCTGGTAGCCGCCGTTTTTAGGAGTAACCACGATCGGCTGCAACACACCGTGCTCGCGCACAGACATCGCCATCTCCTCGAGCGCCGCCTCGTCAAAGTGCCGGCGCGGCTGGTCTGGATCTGGCATGATTTCAGACAACTTAATATTACGAAGTTCGCTAATTTGTTCATCCTGACTGGCTGTCGGATCAAACGACTCATCCAAAAGCTCCGTTGGGATCAACGAATCAAATCCACGGCCTAATCCTTTTTTAGCTGACACGCTCCAGTACCTCCTTGGCGACTGCCTTATACGCCCTTGCACCTTTAGAAAACTTGTCATAAGCGCCCACCGGGAGGCCGTGGCTTGGCGCTTCCGCCAAGCGGACATTCCGTGGAATCACCGTCTTAAATACTTTGCCTGGAAAATGCTTTTTGATCTCTTCGTGAACTTGCCCCGAAAGCGTCGTGCGGCCGTCAACCATCGTTGGCAGTACGCCCAGTAAATCAAGTGTCGGGTTCATACTTTTTCGCACCAGCTTCATCGTCTCAAGCAGCTGGCCCAAGCCTTCAAGCGCATAAAATTCCGCCTGAACTGGTAGCAGCACATAACGAGCGGCAATCAGACCATTAACGGTCAGAAGACTAAGGCTGGGAGGACTATCGATTATAACGTATTCATATCCGCCAGGAAGCGTTTCAACCGCGTTTTTTAACCGGCTGAACCGGCGGTTAGCCTGGGCGAGCTCAACCTCAGTGTTGGCAAGGTGCGGCGTCGCCGGAGCGAGAAAGAGGTTCTTGTGTTCGGTCTCGACCACGACATCAGCAAGCAATTTCGTTTCCAGAATCACCTCCGACATCGTTCCATCGAGCGCCTGCTTATCGATACCCAGGCCGCTAGTGGCGTTCCCCTGCGGATCAAAATCAACCAGCAGCGTTTTTTTGCCCTTCTTGGCCAAATAATACGCGATGTTCACCGCGCTCGTCGTCTTGCCCACTCCGCCTTTTTGATTCGTAACCGAAATGACTGTCGCCACGTGCCTTATATCCCTTTTCTCTTTCCCCTATTGTAGCATAAGCATCGCTAAAAATCGTAGCCTGGGAACACCGAAATCTCCATGTTGCCAGGGTACGAGACAGGAGGGTCGCCCGCTCGTCCCGGGAGGCAAAACGCCTCACCATCGTTCTTCTTTTTCCGGAAGAGTCATCCAGAGTGGAAAGAGCGCCGGCGCGCGTCATCTCTGGTTGTGAAGCTGTTCCAGCGCGGACGGCCGAAGAGCAGGTCAAGCCAACTCCACAGCGCCACGTAAAACGGCATACGAAAGACATACGAACCCTTGGGGGTGAAGCTTCGCTCGAACCTCGTGATCAGAGCGTCTTCCCAGCGGTCCAGGTATAGCCTGGTGCGCCGGGCGCGGATCCGCGACCCCAGCCATTTCCCATCTTCCGGCCGGCCAGTCACCCGGTAGAGGCGGTTCTTGCCGAACCTGCGGAGCACGAGGTAGTGGCCTGGCTTCAGGTGCCGAAATGGAACTTCCATGCCTTCCTCCTGTCATGTCGACAGATGTCAACTTGTATATTATACAATATTTATATATACAATCAAAGAGAGGCGCTCCTTTCGGAGTCGCCTCTCTTTTACTGATAGGATTACGAATACTTCGGTAGCTGCTGAACGGACCAGGTATTGCCGTCCGGATCGCTAAACAACGTGAAGATTCCCCAGGGCATCTCCTGAACCTCAGAAGCATCAACGCCGTTTTTCTTAAGTTCTTCATGAGCCGCCCGGGCATCGTCCACCACGACCTGGAGTCCTTGCTGGCTGCCCGGCTTCATCTCGGTAACGCCCTGGCCGATGACGATCGAACATGCCGATCCTTCTGGGGTCAGCTGCACGAAGCGTATCTCTTCGCTGACGCGGTGGTCGTGGTCCAAGTTAAAGCCGACCTTATTGACGTAAAAGTCGATAGCCTTGTCAACGTCGGTAACTGGTACGGGGACGAGTTCTAGTTTCATGTTCATGTCGTTTCTCCTTTTGTTAATGACAGTATTATTTAACCATCAGGCCGTAGGGCAAGGTTTGTAAAAAAACGACAACTTATAATTTATGGATGT
>JALRBM010000104.1 GCA_023257755.1 Candidatus Saccharimonadia bacterium
ATGGCATCAGGAACCCCGGTCATCGCGTTTCGGCGAGGCTCCGTCCCGGAACTCATCGTTAATGGGATCACCGGCTATATCGTCGATAGCACCGCAGAAATGTCCGAAGCAGTAGACAAGTTAGCAAAAGTGAAGCGCCAGGATTGCCGGAGCCATGTCGAACGCAATTTTACCGTTACTAATATGGTTGATGGATACGAAAGAGTGCTTAAGAATATTGTCCAGCCTCATTCGGCACCGAAACTTATCGCCGGCATGCGCCGCATCTCCGAAAAGATCGTCGACCAGCTCCGTTAGGCTTCATCCTCGGCCATCAGCGCGGCAAGAACCCCATTCGTCCAGCCAAATCCGTCCTGCAAGGGATACTCGCCGCCACCGCCCAGTTTACCTGGTGCCACGACATCATACTTCTCGATCATCTTGGCCTGGTCTTTAAATACTTTAAGATTCGCCGCCACCCAGCGCTTTTTGACTTCATTTGCTAAACGATGATGGCCGTAATTGCGTAGCCCCTCGATCGTAATCCAATGAAGCGGCGCCCAACCGTTTGGCGCGTCCCACTGCTGGCCGGTTGTCAACAACGTTGCAACCAGCCCGCCTTCTTTCAAAAAATCATCCTCCAAACGTTTTGCCACAGCCGCGGCCTGCTTGGTAGTCGCTATCTTGGCATATAACGGAAATACACCCGCTAGGGTAAGATGGGGCATTTGCTCGCGCTTATGAAAATTATAATCCGTAAAGAAGCCCTTTTCGTCATTCCAACAATACTCTTGAATACCCCTAACTCTTCTGTCGGCCATACCCTGAAACTTGCTCGCAAGCAGCGGCTGATGGAGCAGCCGATACGTTTCGGCAATCGTTTCCTCCATCATGTACATCAGACAGTTCAAATCAACCGGAATAATATCCGCGGTATGAATAGTACGGATGTCACTGGGCTCCTCGAACCAGCGTGAACTGAAGTCCCAGCCCGACTCCGCAGCCGCACGTAAATGCAGATAGAGACGATCGGGCTGACGGCTTGGCGCGCCGTTCGCCGTTTCCATGTCTTCTCGAAGTGATTCGGGGCGGGGCGTTGTCTTGTTGTCATAGTACCGATTCAGGAGAATCCCGTTAGGCATCTGGGCCACACGGGCATAAGCGTTATGTTCAGTGTCAGCAAGCGAACGGCGGCCTTTCATCCAAAAGCGATGCTCCAGCAGCATATACGGAAGGTACTCGACGAGTGTTCTTGTTCTGCCCTTGTGACGCGCCAGTAATTTAACCATCTGCGAAAAGAACGGCGGCTGACTCCGGCTAAGGAAATAGGTGCGGTTGGCCGTAGGAATAAATCCGAACTTACGGATCATATAGGCATAATTTTTCATCATCCCCTCGATCATGTCCCGCTTACCATCAACAGCCAGCCCGAGCATAATAAAGTAACTATCCCAGTAGAATTGCTCGCTGAACCGTCCGCCTGGAACAATATACGCATGAGGGACCGCGATCAGAGAGCCCCGGTCACGGCGGTTCCTTCGCTCCAGCACCTTCCATAGTTCGTTAATATGCTGGCGGGGCGACATGGACGTATCGGTTTTATACGATGACTTGAAGTCGCTGAACTCGTAGAAGTGCCTCGTGACAAAATCGCGAAGATCAAACAAAGGGTCGTTTTTTACGACGAGGTATTCCTGTTGTATTTGCTTCATGCGACGGCGTGGTATCAAATCGACGAAGGTCTTGCCGTCCCCATAGACCCGCTTATTCTGCACATCCGCGAAAAGCTCGCCCAGTGCCTCGTCAGGACTTTTCGCAGTGGGGCGCAGGCCGCCGGTCGTTGCAACAAATGTTGATTTTAGTTTGTTTTCACCCGGTATTTTCATAGTTCTATTAAAAGTATAGTGTTTTTAAGGGACGGATGTAAACCCGTGGAGGCGATTTTTCTTGCTCCATTTACAGACAAGCCTCTCGGAGCGGTGCGGGCTGGCGTTTAGCGCTTCAGGGTCTATAAACGTTACGACATCGGCATCAGCGCCGACGCCGTATGTAAAATTCCTCGGTAGCGCTATTCGATACACAAGCCACAGCTGCCATCGCTTTTTATTTTCAACATAAAAGCTGTCTGCGCCAATCAACTGCGAAGTAAACGAATCCGTAATGAGTGTTTCCTCGTATAATTCTCGTCGAAGCGCTGCATCGATTGATTCACCATGATCAAGACCACCCCCCGGCAGACTCCACGCACTGCCCTTTTCTTTGACCACGAGAACGTGGCTGTCGCTATTTTGAATGATCGCCTTTAACGATACCCTGTACATTGCTTCGGGATATTTACCAATTTGCATATTGCTCTCCTTTTCTCAAAAAGAGCCATCCCTAGCCCTTTTTGAGTGGAGATCACGTCGTTAAACTAAAGTATATCACTATTTCTGCTTGGCTGCACGCTTTCGCTCGTTCGGATCGAGGAAGCGCTTGCGAAGGCGCAGATTTTTCGGAGTCACCTCTAGGAGTTCGTCGTCTTCAATGAAATCGATACACTGCTCGAGACTTAGTTCCGTATACGGCGTCAGTTGCACAGCGCCGTCGCTACTGCTGCTACGAATATTCGTCAGCTGTTTGGCCCGGCAGACATTGAGTTCCAAGTCTTCGTAGCGGTTATAAAGTCCGACGATCATTCCAGGGTAAACTGTCGTGCCTGGGCCAACGTACAGCTCACCACGTGCTTCAGCGGCTTCAAGCGCATACGGAGTCGTCGTGCCGGCTTCGGTCGCAATCAAGGCGCCGTTTCGGGTTTTTTGCAGCCGTGAACCGATTGGTTGATACCCGTGAGGAAGGCTGTTCATGATTACCGTTCCCTTTGTCGCCGTCAAAAGAACGTTCCGCAGACCGATGAGTGCACGGGTCGGCAAAATATAGGTCGTGCGCATCGTGCCGGTGCTGGTTTGCTCCTGCTTACTAAGGGTCGCTCGGCGAGTACCAAGCTCTTGGCTTACCGCACCCAGAAATTCCGGCGCTACTTCGATCAAAAGTTCCTCAATCGGTTCTTTGACAACCCCGTCTTCTTCAATTGTCACTACCTGTGGCCGTCCAACTTCGAATTCATAGCCTTCGCGGCGGAGCGCCTCGATTAGGACGGATAGATGAAGTTCACCGCGACCGCTTACGACATAGCCGATGCCGTCTTCCTCTACCCGAAGGCTGACATTCGTTTCCAGTTCCTTTTTCAGACGGTCGCCAATCTGGCGGCTGGTCGTAAAGTCACCTTCTTTGCCTTTAAGAGGACTGGTGTTCGGGCCGAGGTACATACTAAGCGTAGGGGCCTCGATATCGATAACCGGCAGCGCCTCGGGGCTCTCCTTGTCGGCAATCGTCTCGCCGATATGGGCGTCCCCGATTCCGGTCAGTGCAACGATGTCACCCGCACCCGCTTCGTCAATCTCCTCGCGGATGAGACCCCGATAGCTGAAGATCTTTTCGACACGCGCCGATACCTGCCTGCCGTCGCGCTTCATCAGCATAACCGCCATACCCCGTTTTGCCGCGCCGCGGCTGATTCGTCCGATGGCATATTTGCCAAGAAACGAGTCGTACTGCAGCGAGGTGACGAGCAGTTGGAACGGCTTGTCGGTTTCGACGGTTGGCGCGGGAATATCATTAATGATCGCATCGAAAATCGGCGTAAGATCTGCATGCTCCGATGGATTATCGGGCAGTTCGCTCCAGGCCTTGCCATCGCGGCCAATCGCGAAGTAAACCGGATAATGAAGCTGACTATCATCGATAGCGAGCTCCAGGAACAGATCGGCTACTTCGTCGATAACCTCGTCAATTCTTCGTGATGGCTTGTCGATCTTGTTAACAATAACCACCGGCTTCAAGCCAAGTTCGAGCGCCTTTGAAAGCACGAATTTGGTTTGCGGCATTGGGCCTTCCTGTGCGTCCACGACCAATAAGACGCCATCCGCCATATTAAGTGTACGCTCGACTTCACCGCTAAAATCAGCGTGACCCGGCGTATCAATAATATTGATCTTGTAGTCGCCGTGATAGATCGAGGTCTGTTTTGCCGTGATCGTAATACCGCGCTCGTGCTCCTGGTCGCCACTGTCCATAATGAGTTCTTGGCTCATCTCGGCCTGGTTATCGCGGAACGTTTTACTCTGCTTCAAAAGCCCGTCCACCATAGTTGTTTTACCATGGTCAACATGGGCAATAATTGCGATATTTCGAATGTATTTGTGGTCTGTCATAAAAAATTGTCCCTTAAAAGGGGACTTCCTTTACTTAATTATACCATAGATACTAAAAAATTAACAGGGGTAAAATAAGAGCCTCCTTTTACAGGACGGCTCTTATTTTTAGAAAAACTATTGAAGCTGAAACTGCATCAATTCTTCTTCGGTCGGCATGCCTTCTTGCTCGCGTGTTGCTTCGCTATCCTCGGCGGCCTCTTCCTTTCCATAAGCAGTCAGATCAAAGCAGTGCTTACCTTTAGGGTGAGTCGACATTTGCGATGCAGACGTTAGAAAAGGAATTCCCTGAACGACTTCTTTTTGAGAAGTATCCGTCTTAAATGTCGCGCAGAGCTTATAACCTAGAGCCTTGCCCGATGAACGCGAATTAAAGAAATCTTCGCTGAAAAAACTGTTTGATTGTGGTTTTTCTTGAGCTTCCACCGCCGTAACGCTGTATTCATACGAAGCCAGGCGCCCCTTTACTCTTGCATCCTCAATGGTTGGTTCGTTAAGCGCACCGGGAAGTTTGTTGTTTTTTGTCACATAGTCGCCTACTGCGATTGAGATAGTCTGAAGGTCGCTTGCCGTCCGGGAGTCAATCACATGATCGCGCTGACCCGCTACGGGGAAAACAACAAGAAGAACCGCGACAACTAACGTTACGATCCCGACGACCCCTGTGTACAATGCAGATTGCGTGAGACTGTCTTTTTTAAAGTGCCACCAAAGCAGTACTGACCACACAATCGTGAGAACCGATCCAAGAACCGTTGTCCATACGTCGCTTGATGTATAGTTTGCTGTTCCCATGGCAGCATCTGTCGCGATATATACAATCGCGCCGAGAGCGCTAATAATCGTCAACGCCAAAATTGCCAAAAAGATCGCCTGAAACGCGCCCGCGGACGAGTGATCTTCGCTGCTACGAATTTTTAAACGCATCCAGATGTGTAGCCCGGCGGTTAGCACAAGCGCAACAAGCAGATAAAGATTAAACGAGTAGATGAAGGTCGTAAAGTAGCTTACATCCGGCTTGTTCATCCAGTAGTCAAGCAGCATGTAGCCGATCATGCTGACCAGGGTCAAAAGGATGAGACCCGTGACAAGTGTGGTGACATATTTAAACAGGAAAAAACGTCCGCTAGAGGGTACCGTTTCTCTGACTGCGTTGGCCACTGGCCGCTCAACTGGCCTTGGCTCTGGCAAATCGCCCGATGCGTTTACGTTGACTACTGGATCCACGGTGTACCCTCCATTAATGATGGCTTAAGTATAGCATAAGAACCATAGGAAAAATAACACTATTTAAGAAGCTCTCCGCCCTGGAAGGCAAGAGAGCTTCTTTGTGAATAGCCGCCCTGGGTTTACTTTGTTTTCTTATCCAGATCGGTTTGAATTTGAATGCGCTTTGGCTCGGGCAATTGAGCAAGTGGCACGCTCACGCGCAGGATCCCATTTTCCAGGTGGGCACTGATGGATTCGCCATCAGCCCTGTCAGGTAAGGCAATGCGGCGGTAAAAGCTGCTCGAACTCTCCCGCACAACATACTTCTTGCTCTTATCCTCTTCCCTTTCATGCCGTTCAGCCTGGATAACCAGTGCATCGTTATCGACATGCACATCGATATCCTCCTGCTTAAAGTTCGGCAGGTGGGCTTCGACGACTAATTCCTTGTCGTCTTTTGTAAATACATCCGTAGTAGGAATAGTCACGGCCTTCATTGGCGTCGGCCAATCATCCCCGAAAAACTTGCGCTGAAGCGCATTCAGTTCCGCAAATGGGTCAAAACGTGTTACTGCTGTCATATATTCCTCCTTTCGTATCTAATATAGTTACTTTGAAGAAGCTTATGACTGCTTCCCTATTTATCATTAGCAAACTGGCACTCTCCTGTCAAGAGTGCCAGTTTGCTAATCTACAGAAACAAAAACACCGGCTCTTCACCGATATTCCTAACTCTTAGTCGCTTTTCGTCCTTTTGGACTCATCAGCGTAAGCACACACCTACGGAAGCGGGTAGACAAGCAGATGAATACAGACAGAGACTGACGCACCCAGCGGGCGCGACATCTATGTAAGCATGTCGCGCCCGCTTCGACGCGGCTGGCGATCCGTGCGGGATCGTCAGCTCTCGTCGGTGTTCGTCTCGTCGGACGAGCTGGTCACCACGCACAGGATGGCGGGGTTGACCGTGCCCTCGGTGGCGTCCGAGCCCCACGACTTGTTGTGGAGCCTGCGCAGCTCCGCGCCGTGGACCCAGCAGACGGTCAGCATGTGCGTGGCCGCGCCCTGGGTGAAGCCGGACATGCCCTCCAGGTCCGCCTCGTGGGAGGTCGAGGCCCAGATCTCGTCGAGGGTCTTGCCCTCGGCGAGTTCGAGCTGCATCATCCGGGCCCAGCGCTCGGCGTAGTGCATGATGCCGATGCCGTAGCCGTCCTTGTTGGCGTCCCACCACTGCTGCCAGGCGGCCTGGCCCTCCTCGCCGGAGAACTCCATCGCGGGGGCGTTGGCCATGCGGGCCTCGACCCGGTCGCGGTGCGCCTTGGCCTCGGCCTGGTAGCGCGCGGACTCCGCGTCGCGTCGGGCCTGGTTCTCGGCCTCGATGCGGGCGTCGTTGGCCAGCTCCTCCTCGGACAGGGTGTCCTTGGGGTAGGGGCCGACGACCGGCTCCTCACCGAGGTAGCCGTTCGCGCCCCGCAGCCAGTCGCGCAGGAGCAGCTCGACGTTCGAGTCGGGCATGACGACGAGCGCCACACCGTTGAAGGTGAACTTGACCGGGACGGTCCGCTCGCTCTCCGGGCTGAGGGGCTCTCCGCCGAGCTCGTGGGCGTCCACGAAGCGCTTGCGGTAGATCTCGGTGTAGCGGGCGGCCACCTCGGTGGCCTCCCGGAGGGTCGGCTCGATGCTGGCACCCGGCATCACTTCCAGCTCGCCGGTGTTGACGTTGAAGTCGTAGAACTTGTTCACAGCAAGCCTCTCTCCTCCCTGAGCGGAATGCTCCCAAGCTAGGCTTGGCGGGTCTCTTTTTCTGAGACACAAGGTGAGGCATAAGGCCACCTTAAGCTGGCCTTATGCCTCACCTTGTATCAGATTCATCTGCTTGTCAAAAGCTGTTTAGAGGAAAACCTCAGATAAACAACACGATCCCGGAGTTACTCAACGGGATTCCATTACTTTTATAACATACTTATTTAAAATAGTCAATACTTTTAAGTGTCGCGTCTCCTTTACCAAAGGAGGCAGCTTGCGATCTTAATGCTCTAAGCAATAAACACTGGTCTATTAAACCGGTAGTAAATAATTTCTTGGTGGAGATACAGGGACTCAAACCCTGGACCTCTGCCATGCCATGGCAGCGCTCTAATCAACTGAGCTATATCCCCAAGCGACTGTTAGTATATCAAAGTCCCGCCTGTATTTCCAGAGGCGGGACTTCTTCGCTGCTACGCGCCCACCCGGGGCACGTCTTTTGTCGTAGTGTTTGTTTTAACGCCAGGGTACCCCTAGAGCGTACCAGCTTAACCATTATTATGCTCTTTTGTCATCTAAATTACAAGCTTATGCTAACAAAGTTCTTAGAAATATGCTTAAATAGGAAATGTTCAGAAGCACGCGTCGATAGCAAAGGGCGGGCGTTTACCTACAGAGTAATCTCCTCTTTCACTATCCGTAGAATGCGGTCGGTCTGATCACATGATACAAGATAAGAGGAAAAGAGATTACATCATGGCACAACCACAAAACCTATTCGTAGGCAGTCTGTCTTATGACACTACCGACGATTCTTTAAAGGCTCATTTCGAGCAAATCGGCGAAGTTGAAAGCGCCCGCGTTATTACTGACCGCGACAGCGGCCGCAGCAAGGGCTTCGGCTTTGTTCAGTTCAAGAGTGAAGACGACAACCAAAAAGCTGTTGACCAGCTTGACGGCAAAGAGCTCGATGGACGCACCATCAGCGTCAGCCTAGCACGACCAAAAGAAGATCGCCCACGCCGCGACTTCGGTGGAAACAACGGCGGCGGCAACGGTTCATTCCGTCAGCGCAGCTGGTAATAGGTCGCTTAAAAAGTAGCGCCCAAACGGACGCTACTTTTTTATTTGCCCATAATTAAGCCCTGGGAGCTGCGACTCAAACATACGATAGTACTCGCCCTTTTTCTCGACCAGCTGCGTATGGGTTCCCTGCTCGACTAACTCACCCTCTTTGAACATATAGATGACGTCCGCCTTTTCAACGGTAGTCAAGCGGTGACTAATCGTGACGACTGTCCGCTCCTTATCGGCGAATAATCGTTTAAATATACGTGATTCAGCCAGGGCATCGATTGCCGATGTCGGCTCGTCGAGAATAATCAGGGGACTATCGCGGTAGAAGTTTCGCGCCAGTGCCAGCCGCTGCCATTGTCCGCCTGAAAGCTCCGTTCCTTTATTGCCTTCTTCGTCCTCCATCCAGGTGTCAATGTAAGTGTCCTTACCCTGGGGAAGTTTACTCACAAAGCTAGCAGCCTCTGCTTTTTTTAGTGCCTCATCCAACCGCTCGTCGTCCAGCGGCTTACTGACGTCACCGTAATACACATTATCCTTCAAGCTTGCAAACGTATACGACGCCGCGTTTTGCTGCAACACGCCGAAGTGCCGATGCCACGATTCAACCGCAACCTCCTGCAAATCGGTATCTCCCAGGAGCACGCGGCCCTTTGTCGGATCATAGAGTCCGGTCAACAGCTTAACGAGCGTCGACTTTCCCGCCCCGTTTTCGCCTACAATCGCGACATGCTGGCCCTTTTGGATTGAGAAAGAGATATTCTTTAGTACAAAATTCTCGGAATTGGGATATTTAAAGGAAACTCCTTCAAATGTTATCGTCTCCGGCAATTCGCGCAGCTTTTTGCCGCTTCTGTTTCCCGTTGGTAATTCCATGAACTCTTGATAGTCAAACAAGTTGGCCAAATCTTCGTCAAGCGTGCTGATCTGTCCGACAAAGCCATTCGCTCCGCCGAGCGCCCTGGATACTACCTGCTGGACATAGACAAACTGGCCGATCGGCTGGTTGCGCGCAATGATCTGGAGCGTGATGAAAATAAGGGCGACAACTTCGGCGGCAGCCTCTAACGTATCCGCCCCCAGACGCTTAAAAATATACTTACGCTCGAAGTCGATACGTTCTTTTTCGTCCTTATCGCGCAGGCGCTTTCGAAGCGACAGCAAATGCTTTACGACGTTATAAAGCCGGAGTTCTGCCGTAATGCGCTGGTTGCCAAGCATCCACTCGATCATGTAACGGGACCGGCGTGTGGTGACATTAGCGTTGCGATGCGCCACCTGGGCGCGGGAGAGCCTGAACTGAATATAAATACCCGGAATGACCGCAATCAGGACAATGACCGAAAGCCACCAGCTGACGAAGGCTAGCGCAACAAGCCCGGCAATCATGGTGATAAACTGCGTTACCAGGCTGGAAATACGATCAAATATATACGGGAAGAAACGGGCGAAATCCGTCGCCCGGTCATAAAGATCAGCCGTATCCTTGTCATCATAGCGCCAAAAATCAAGCGACAAGAAATGAACATACATATGATCACTCATGGCCGCCTCTACCCGGTAGCGCATCGACTGGCTGACATATTGCTCGACACTCTGCCACGCAGTCATCACCACTCCCAGAAGCGCCGTCACGACGACGAATATAATTGCCCGGTTGCCGGCATCTGCGTCTCCGGCGTAGGCTTCGGCAAGCGCCGTCGTGGCCAGCGCTGCAAAGTACGTCGTGACGAGCGGCAATGCCGCAGAAATAATCGCGCCGATTAGCTGCACAATAACCGCTAAGGGCGCAGCCTTATAGGTAACTTTAGCCACCTGAACGATGGCATGGATATATTGGCGTGGGGTCAGCTTCTTTTTCTTGGCCATAACCCTTACCTAAAAAGCGGCGAGCTTACCCAGTCGAAGGGGAGGTTTAGCCAGCCATTCAAAAGCCCGAATACATTAAGAAGCCACAGCGTGACGACCACAACCAGCCCAGTTGCCGCCAGAACCGCAAATCGTACCACTGGTGACTGCTGCTTCAGCCATTCCACCCAGGCATCATAGCGGCTTTTTGCGTAGTCGAGCACGCGCTGCGCCCACGCGAATTCAGTCGCCAAAATGGCGAGACCCGTAAACACAATCAGCCAACCAGGACCCGGATACGGGATGGCAATAATACCAATCACGAGCACCAGGCCACCGACAATACCGATTCCGATTCGGCGTGAGTGCCGTTTTACTTTCTCCATATACTTAAACTATACAATATTCTAGGTTTTTGCGTAATAGCGTGGCAGTACAATGAATGTCAGCGCAAGGGCCAAAAGGACAGCGAAGCCGCACATAATCGATGGGATGCCCGCAATGGTCGATGGATCAACGATATTAACCAAGGTGGTCGGCACGATAAATGCCAGGTAGCCAGCGGCAAGGGCATAAAGAGCGCCCCGCTTCGCTTTTGACTTCATCACCTTTCCGGCTTTCCAGGCGTAGCCGACAGCCACCAAAAGCAGCCCGTAGTAATACATGGCATACGGCGCTACCGCCCATGGAGCCGTCGTAAAGATGACGTAATTTCCGAGACATTGCTGGGTCTGCAGGCCATAGCCGCTAAAGAGGAAGAAGACCGAAAACGCTAACGCCGCTCCATACGAAAGCCCCAAGAGGACTGGACGTTTTTCGCCTGCAAGCCGGGTGGCAAGATGCAAGCCTAGTGGTGGCAGTAAGGTAATTGCTACGTAGCCGATCTTTGCCCACGTCAGGCTGTCGACACCCCAGGCGCCCTCGCAGACGTTATATTCGGCAAGCTGAAACGTCGCCAGGCCGACGAGGACAAGCGCAGCGAGCCGGGTAATAGAGTTGAGCTTATAACGCCACAAAACATACACCGCACAGGCGATCTCGATAGCAAAGGTCACAATCATGACCGGTGGCGAAAAACAGTACAATTTGTCAGATTTTAGGTAGCGCATGTTATTTCCCGTATAACTTATCATACACTGCTTGCGTCATATTCCAGTGTTTTTGAAAGAATAGATACTGGGACGCTTTTATTTCTTTGGTTCTCGTCCTGCCACGCACGTTCATTTCCAGGTGGCGTGTGATGATTTCGGGATTGAAGTTGATTTTGGCCCCCGTCTCACGAATTCGATGGGCAAGATCCTGACCTTCATGATAGCGGAAGTTCGTGTCGTAGCCTCCAACTGCCTTGAATAGTTCGACCGGCAGGGCAAAGCTACCTTCCGCTACCCAATCAACCTGCCGCTCAATCGGCTGCTCCAGGCTGGGCTGCAGCCAGTGATAGTTCCATCCATAATGCTGCAGCCGCATCCAAGATGACATGTCGCCCGCGCGGACGCCTTCGGCGAGCTCTTCAAACCGAGCGTCATGAACCGGATGCATTTCGTGGCCATAATTCCACTGCATCTCCTGCCCTTCCTTGGAATGGATCATTCCTCCTACCATTTGGTTGGCGTTGTGTTTAAAAATCGCCCGCAGCCGATCAGCGTTACCGGTACTGACGATTTCCATGTCAGCATCAATAAACCATATAATGCCTTCGTCGACAAATTTAAGCACCCGGTTGCGATTACCTCCAGCGCCAAGGTTTTCGGAACCGAAATGAAACGTCGCTGAAGGAAATTCTGCTTCCAGTTTGGTGGGTGGAATTTTTGAATTATCATCCAAAATAATGATCTGGTCGACCGTGTCTTCCCGCAGCTGTTCGATCAACCGCCATAACGTATCAAGTGAATTATAATGAGGAATCGCGACAGTTATCTTCATGTCAACATCTCCTTTAAAGTTTTTTCATCGATGATTTCTATCCCGTATTCTTTGGCCTTTTTCAACTTGCTTTCGCCCACCTTTCCTCCTGCGACAAGGTATGTCGTATCTTTGGCAACCGAAGTTTGAAACCCGCCACCCAAGGACCGAATCTTGTCAGCTGCTATGTCCCGCGACATCGATTCAAGCGTCCCGGTAATGACAAAATTCTTACCTGACAGCTTGCCCGACTTCTTTTTAAATACCGGCGCTACGCCAAGCGTTTCAAATTTACGGAGCAGACGGATATTATCCTCGTCGCCAAACCAGGCCGCTATACTTCTTGCTACAATTTCACCAATCCCCTCGACCTGCATGAATTCCTCGACCGTCGCGTGCTCAAGAGCCTCAAGCGATTCAAACGTGTTGGCCAGGTCAAGCGCCGTTTGCGCGCCGATGTGGCGGATACCGAGACCGAGGATGAATTTCTCCAGGGGAGGGTTTTTCTTGGCAGCAATCGCGTCGATGAGTTTGCTGGCGGATATCTCGGCAAATCGCTCCAGCTTTAAAAGATTTTCTTTGGTCAGGGTATAGATATCGGCAAGATCGCTCACATAACCGGCATCGACCAGTGCAGCCACATTTTTCTCACCGAGTGTATCAATATCCAGCGCGCCTTTGCTTGCAAAATATTCGATACTCCGCTTTAGCTGCAACGGGCCGCTTTGGCCTTTGACACGATATACCACATCCGTTCCCTGGCGCTCAAACTCCAGCTCGGGATACTGTTCTTTTAATGCGGCGAGGTAATCAAACGGTTTTGCGCCCTTTGGCCTTAATTCGGTTACGACGCTTTCTACCTGAGGAATGATGTCACCCGCCTTGAAAATAATCACCGTATCACCAATTCGCACATCTTTCCGGGCGATCTCGTCGGCATTATGGAGACTGGCGTGCTGGACAGTCGTTCCTGCTACAACCACGGGGTCAAACACGGCGACGGGCGTCGCTGCTCCGGTGCGGCCGATACTAATGACGATGTCCTTGACGATGGTAGTCGCCTGCTCGGCAGCGTACTTATAGGCAACGGCAGCGCGCGGCTGTTTGCCGACAATGCCTAGCTGGGCGAAAAGGGCCCGGTCGTTCACCTTAATCACCAGTCCGTCGGTATTGAAAGGAAGATCGTTTCGTTTTTTATCCCATTCAGCAACAAACGCCATCACGTCCTTCAGATCGGTAAAGACCGACGCCTGCATATTGCGGCTTAACCCCAAAGCAGTTATCGCTTCGTAGGCAAACATATTCGTTGGCACCTCCGACGGCTCGTCGCGAAGCAGATCGTATGCCCTAAAATGCAAAGGACGCGCAGCAACAAGCTTCGGGTCAAGCTGGCGGATGGTGCCAGCGGCCAGGTTGCGGGGGTTGGCAAATTCCGCCTCGCCTGCCTGCCTGCGTTTTTCGTTCAGCGCGTTGAAGTCCTTTTTCAGCATCACGATTTCACCACGAATCTCAGTACGGCCTTTCAAAAAATGGTCGAATCCCTTTTCGTTTCGCAGCCTTAAGGGAACATTGGCGATCGTCCGCACATTCGCCGTTACATCTTCACCAATAAAGCTATCGCCGCGCGTGATAGCCTGAACGAACAGTCCATCCTCATAAATAAGCGCGCAGGCCAGCCCGTCCATTTTAATATCGGCAAAAAATTCGTGCGTTTGCCCAGGCAGCAGTTTGTCCATTCGCCTTACCCAGGCCTCGATCTCGTCAATGTCAAAAACATCATTAAGACTAAGCATGCGGCTACTATGCTGCACCTTTCGAAAACCACCGATCAGTTCGTTGCCAACGCGTTGCGTCAAGCTGTCAGGTGTCACAAGGTCTGGATAGTCGGCCTCGATTTTCTTTAGCTCGCCAAACAAACTATCATACACCGCATCCGAAACGGTCGGCTCGTCAAGAACGTGGTACTCATAGCTATAGCGAGCCAAAAGCTCCCGGAGCTCCTTAGCCCTTGTTTCTGCTTGCTTTTTAGGCAGGGGCTGAGTCATCATCAACCACCTTCCGATACAATAAATACATATAGGCCGACGACCATACGACAGTAAATGATGCGACAGCAACAAGAGCGACCGGAATCACCGGAATCCACTCTATTACCGGCCATAGCCCCTTTATCCATGCGTCAAGTAAAATAAGCGGAATCATGATAAGCGCCCAAATAACGATAATGGTAAGCAGGAGCCACACGACTCGCAGCATGAGACGGATGCGTCTCCCAACAACGAGATCTCCAGAGGTAACGATAGCTCGCCACGGATACATTCCAGGGAGCGTAACAACGATCAGTCCGAACAAGGTGCTCGATATCCAGTAAAGTGAGAGCAGGCCAAGCAGGGATGCACCCGCCCAAAATACCATCGCCTCAACCCCAGCGTTCAAAAGTCCGGTGGACGCAGCCGCTCCATAGGCAATAATTGCCAGCACGACCGGCAGCAACTGAAAAAGCAGCGCCAAAGCCACCATAAGCGTGGACACTAATGGGGCACCGGCGTTATAAAGTCCGTCCCTGAGGCGTGGCCGCTGGCCGGCCATCGTGACCCGAAGGAGCCAGACCGTCGTCAGCCATACCAGTACCCCGAGAAGCGCAGCGTAAATTCCCTGTGCCTCCGTCTTCCCCACGTTCAGCGTCCCCGTGGCAATATTGACCAGTACCAACCCGGCATTCTCAAGCTCGCTGAAGTTACCAACCGACAACTCTTCACCCGCGTCCCTGATAATTTCACTAAGCTGGGTATAGTTTTCTTGTGATGTCAACCCTACGAGCAGTACCGTCAGAAGCGCATAAAATCCAGCCAGCCCCAGGAAAAGCTTTTTTTGCCCAAGGAGCGTTCTGTAGACATATCCAGTAAACGCCCAGTAGCCCGGCAAACGAAGCGAACGAATATAGTCCCGGCGGTACGTCCGTTGGAAGCTGCGGTGAGGGCGGCGAGAGACGAGGGCTTTAATACGGGATACCCGATTACGCCACGCTGATTTAAGACGAGAGGCAAATCCAGATTTTTTTGTCACCGTATTGTCGGACTTGGTTTTTTTTGGATTAGTCTTTGTTTTTTTAGGCATGTCTTAAAACTTTTCTGCGTTACCCCGAAGCCGCGCAATTCGCTCCTCCAGCGGAGGGTGCGTACTGAATAATTTACTAAAGGCGCTTGGTTTTAGAGGATTGCTGAAGAAGAGGTGCGCCGTAGCAGTATGCTGTTTTTTAAGGGGCTGGGCATGCTGCTGCAACTTCTCGAGCGCGCTCGCCAGACCCTCGGGGTCGCGCGTGGTCATTACCCCTGAGGCGTCCGCCAGGTACTCGCGCTGTCTACTGATCGCCATTTGGATCAGCATAGCTAGGATAGGCGCCAAAATAATCAAGATGATTCCAATGATCAATACGACGGGGTTGACGTTTTCACGGCGATCGCCGCCAAAGAAAAACATATGAAAGGCAAGATCCGAAAGCACTCCGATCGCACTGACAAGACCGAACGCAATCATACTGACGCGAATATCATAATTTTTGACATGGCTAATTTCATGCGCCATCACCGCTTCGAGCTCGCGGTCGCTCATAACATCCATAATCCCTGTCGTCGCGGCGACGACGGCATGCTGCGGGTCACGGCCGGTAGCAAAGGCATTTGGCGCCGGATCATCAATGACATACACCTTCGGCATTGGCATGCCCTCGGTAATCGATAGGTTCTCAACGATTCGGTATAGCCTTGGGTTATCGCGCTTTTCAATCTCATTCGCACCGGTCATTGCGACGGCAAGCTTAGCAGCCAGGAAGTATTGAATCAGCGCGTAAACTAGTGCGCCACCGATCACCCAAAGGGCAATAGAGCTATTCCCACCACCATAGACATAACTGATCGCCCAACCTACAGCACCAACTAACCCGATGAACACGGCCATAATAATGACCGTGTTACGCTTGTTGGCGGCAATTGCTTTGTACATAGTAAGTTATTTCGTCCTAGAATTTTACTTCGACGGGCTTTTCGGCCGTAGCCATGTCTTCAACTTCGAAGAAATCACGCTGCTTGAAGCCAAGCATGCCGGCGAAAATATTGTTAGGGAAAATCTGAATCTTGGTGTTAAGGTCGCGGACACCACCGTTATAGAAGCGGCGGGCTGCCTGGATTTTATCCTCGGTGTCGACAAGTTCCTGCTGAAGTTGGAGGAAGTTCTCGTTGGCACGGAGCTGTGGGTAGTTTTCGGCAACGGCAAACAGGCTCTTCAGCGCGTCCTCAAACTGGTTCTCGGCAGCGGCTGTCTCCTTGACCCCTTGGGCATTCAGGGCATTCGCACGCGCCTCCGTGACCTTCTCGAACACACC
Source organism: Candidatus Saccharimonadia bacterium (assembly GCA_023257755.1). Classification (GTDB taxonomy): domain Bacteria; phylum Patescibacteriota; class Saccharimonadia; order Saccharimonadales; family Saccharimonadaceae; genus JALRBM01. The sequence continues at coordinate 16,393 of JALRBM010000104.1, forward strand.
TGATTCGTGGGCGGCGTATCCCTTGACACTATTAACAAGGTTAGGAATCAGGTCAAGGCGACGCTTCAGTTGAACGGTAATGTCGCTCCAGGCTTCATCAACACGCAGCTTAAGTTTTACCAGGCTGTTATACGTAATCCACAGGAACAAGGCCAGTACCACGATAACGCCAAGTACGATCCAAAATGCTGTCATTTGCTTAAATTCCCCTTAATTTGTTACTTAAATCTGTAGTTATATTATATCACTTCACCACTATAATTTCATCCGTGGTGCGCGGGGCGGGACTTGAACCCGCACGGCTGTTAAGGCCAAGGGATTTTAAGTCCCTCGTGTCTACCGATTCCACCACCCGCGCTAGGCAATGGAGGCACGTACGGGAGTCGAACCC
>JALRBM010000017.1 GCA_023257755.1 Candidatus Saccharimonadia bacterium
CTGCCGGGGCGCAAACGATCGATCTCATCGTTAATCTTGCTGTCTTTTTCTATATAGGTATCGCTGCTGGAGATATATGCTTCCGGCTGATAATAGTCGAAATAGCTAACGAAATAGTGGACTTCATTATGAGGGAAGAACGACTTAAATTCGCTATACAGCTGGGCGGCGAGCGTTTTATTGTGCGCCAATACAAGCGTGGGGACCTGGCGGTTTTGGATAATATTCGCCATAGTAAATGTCTTGCCGGATCCTGTCACGCCAAGCAAAGTTTGCTCTCGTTCGCCTTTTTCAAGCCCATCAACCAGCTGGCTGATTGCAGCCGGCTGATCACCCATAGGCTGGTAGGATGTCTCCAGTTGAAATTTCTGACTCATCCGTATAATTATACTATTCTTTTCGCGCCGATTCGAGTATCTTAACTGCGGCCTTGTAGTCGTCGGTTTTCATAATGTCCTTTACGATGTCCATGCTTTTTACACGAGCATCCGCAGCGTCAGGAAGTTTAGGAAAGAGAATTCTGGCAATAATCGTCGGCTTTTCAACCTCGCCGGATGGACTGACGGCGACACGGGACGCCACACCGACATAGCCAACCGTACAGTGCGAATCACCCTCCGATGAATGCGTTTCGGCGCCTTCCGGCGACAGGCCAATCACATACTTGTAGCCACCCTCCGGGTAATCGGTCATGGCTTCGACGAAACGAAGCGATTGACTAGTTAGCTTGGTATTCTTCCAATCCGAGACGTGATAGTAACGAACCTTTAAGCCGTCTGTCGTGTCGCACATGCCGCCTAATCCGCCAGGCGAGACATTGAACATAACCTCTATCGAACGGTCTGGGTTAGAGATCGTCATATCCTTCACGTCGCTGCCAGGATCCAGCGCGGCCTCGCTCCACCCCTTGGGATAGTCCAACGCATAGGTCGCATCACCATAGGCAAAACGAGTCGTCAAAAGAGAGGAGCTTGTTTGCCCGCCAGCTTTCGGCTGCTCGGCCACCGGCTTGTTCATGAAATTTTGGTAAAACATATATCCAAGAAGCCCGATAAGCAGAACGACCACGAGAATAATAAGAAACACATGCGCTCCACCGGCTTCTTTAAAATGCTGACGTTTCATCTATCCCCTTCCCGCGCGCCGGGCGCTGATATGGCTATCCATTCCATCATCAACAAAATCGGCGTATTTCTTTTCGAGCGCCTCAATGACCTTTTGGACTAATCGCGCCGGGTTGGTATCAAAAATGACATCCTTGGCGCCGGGTGCTTCGACATGTTGCAGGAGCGTCTGGGTATAATCAGCCAAGCCACCACTTCCTAGCAGCACCCCGCACACTTTGCGGCTTTCAAGAGCCGTCGAGAGTTCATGCAAACTCCCCATGCGACCCCCTACGGTGATAATCGCATCACTGCTTCGAACCAAGTGAACATCCCGGCCGACATATTCCATACCCGTAAAGTTAATATAGTCAAACTCTCTTGTAGGAAGCCGGTAGGTCGCGACATGTTCACGGTAGGAAGCGGCCGGTGAAAAGCCAACAGATACGCCCCTGGAGTCCGCAACGCTCATAAAGCCCATGGCCGCGTAGTGAGGTAAGCCCACGGTCGCTCCCGTCAAAAGCGTCTGTCCGCCGGCGGCGATGGCCTTTCCCAGCTCAAACGCCAGTTGATGAGACGACTGGACGGTCGTTCCGCTCGCTGCTCCTGATACACAGATTTGATACCGCACTACATTACCTCCGCAGCATAATCATCAGGCGCTGAATCGAGGTAGTGGCGAATTTGATAGGGCCGAAGCAGCCCCGCTTGCGCCCCAATTTTTTGCACCACACTCATACTATTGACTGGTGCCCATCGAAGCGCCGTCTCCAGTGTCTCGCCCACGGCGAGCGCGGCAACAATTGTTGAGGCAAACGCATCGCCCGCCCCAGTACGCTCCAGGGGCGGTACTGGATCAGGGTAGTTTGGCATCTTGACCAGCTTCCCGGCTTGAGAAGCATAGGCACCGTCAGGCCCGTCCGTAATGACGACAATTTCGGGTCCAAGGTCGTGAAGCGCCTGTGCCAGCTCTCTCACCGATTCGGTGCTCTTGCCGGTAACTTCAGCCGCCTCTTCCCTGTTCATGACGGTGATATAGGAACGCTTGTAAACCTCAGCAAGCTTTTCAGTTCCCCACCTAAAGTGGAAAGTACCTGGCTGGAATGCAAGTTTGATATGCGGCCGCTTCGCAAGATACGCCAAAAGGTCTTCGTGTAGCTGCCATGACTTGTCGCTCAGTAGCGACAGATAGACCCAGTCAGGCTCCTCGACAGGCTCCTGCCAGGCATAGTCGAACTCTTCGTTTTTAACCAAGATAGTCCGATCGGCTCCTAGTCGCAGAACATAATAGGTGCTTGAAGGCGTATTGGCCTGCATTTTCACAAGCGCCGTATCAATCCCTTCATTTTTCAGGTATTCTAGCGACTTTTTCCCTGTTTCATCATCCCCCAGCCACGCCATTAACCGTGTATCTAGGCCTAACCTGGCACTCGATACGGCGGCATTTGGCGATGGACCGACCGCATAGACACTGTCAGCACCGTCGTAAGGCGGCTTGCTGCCGAATGGCATACTCAGGCGCTTGCTGCCGTCAGGATCAACATCAACCCTTGCGTATTCATCACTGAGACGGATAAAAATGTCGGTAAAAATGTCGCCGATCGCGAGTAGTGACGGCCGGTGCGTCAATTCGGGCTTTACCACCGGATACGACGCGTCTTCCGGCAATTTTAAACCGACTTCATGCGCTAGCTTATGGACCAGCTCGTTATGGGTCCGGTCATGATCGGCATAGCGCCGCACAATCTCTAGGCGCAGATGACGCTTACCATGGCCGGTTTGACGCTGGTCATAAGGGAGCTGGTGATGCGCATTTTCAATAACATCCTGCAGATTAAACGAGATCGGTCCATCCCCCAGATTCAAAAGAACGTATTCCTGTTGGGATAAAAGAAGAATGTTTTTATTACTTCGGATACTATTTTTCAGCGTATTATATAGTTCAACGCCCGTCGTATCAGCCGGATCAAGACCAAGAAACCGCATCACCTCATGCGCGCGCTGGGTAATATCGGCAACGAGCCGCGTATCGACGCCATCACTTCCTGCTGCTTTTTCCAGCTCGGCAAGGTTAGCAGTAAACAACGGGTGGTCGTTCTCTAATAATTC
>JALRBM010000023.1 GCA_023257755.1 Candidatus Saccharimonadia bacterium
GTTCGCGCAACTGCAAAAACTTTTTCAAAATGTTTATTACCCAAAAGTACTCACGTTCAGCATGCAATTAAGCAGCCTCGTCGAAGCCCTTCACAAATTTACCATCACGTATCCTGTAGCTATTATGGTGCTTCATAAAGATTACCTGGTCGTTGCCGCCGGCGGTTCAGTGACGACAACTCACTGGCAAAATGCGATGGCAATCTGGCGGGGCACGACCGCAAGCCAGGCAGCAAGCTACTGGTTGTGGAATCCTGGAGCAGTCCTGAAGGCAGCTACCGCCAGCATAGCGGGCGACTCCTAGAAAATCGTTTCCTGGCGAGGCAATTTTACCTCAACGGGCGTATTGCTGTTAGTGGTGGTGCCGTTACCAAGCTGGCCATTGTTATTGCGTCCCATAGAATAGACTTTGCCATTATCACCGAGAATAAAGGCGGTATACTCGTCACTATTAGCGATAGCGACCCCTTTTACACCGGTCGGAAGTTGGACTCTGGCAAAATTTGGATTGCAAGCGTTCAACGCTGCCCCCGTCCCTAGTTTTCCATAGCGGTTGTCACCCGCGGCATACACATCACCCGTTGTCGTCAGGAGCATCAGGGAATTCATCTGGTAGGTCGCCTCGCGGTTCAAGTTATAGTCAACAACCTGTCCGCCAATATTCATGTTTGCCGTCCAATGCGAGCGATTTGTGCAGCTTCCTAGCCCCAGTTCTCCATACGTATTTGTTCCGATGCAGTAGACAGCTCCACTCATGACACAAATCGCATGGCGGTTGTCACCCTCTTCACCCACACTGACAACTTTTCCGAACCATCCCGTCGTGATCCTCCGGGGAGTAGAATAGCAGTTAACAGAGCCGCTTACAGGGCAGGAGCCCGAGAACGCTCCATCGTTAGCCGTCCCCTGACCGTTATGACCGCTCATATAAATCGTGGCTTCGGGTGGATCATTGACATGGAAGAACACCCCTTCCTGAGCCCCATGATAGGTCAAAACGACATCAGTCACCGGAGGATTACCAGGTATTTGTGCTCGTCCCGGAGTAGATTTTCCAATCCAGACATTGGTTGTAAAGTTACCTTGTCCAAGCTGGCCATAGTTATTATCCCCGGCACAGTAGGCCTGGTCATCCGACGCGATGACGCAGGTGGTGCGATCCTGGTGGAATAACTTTTTTACCGTCAATGAGGAGGCCGAACCAGAGACGGGACCAGGATTGGCAAGATCAAGGCGAAATTTCACCGGGCTGGTAAAGGCGACGTAGGCAGCACTCCCTGTTCCGGTACCCAGGCCGCCGCTATCATTTATACCCGAACAATACACCTGCAGGTCAGAGGCTTTAACGCAGGCACTATTTCCCCCGTAGCCATTTACTGCCATATCAAGAGCGGTTAACCCACTTGTGAGGCCGAATCGTACCCAATCTGACCCGCCCACGAGTTCCGTCCCACGGCAATATGCCTGATCGCCAAGTGAACTGTGCGTTGCCAAGATACACAGGATACTTGCTCCTTGGCCAGAGTTGAAAACTTTTTTTGCTCGGCTTACCCCAGAGGGAAAGGCAATTGTCACAGGGGTTGATACGGTCGTACCAAGCGCAATGCTCCCCAATTGGTTCGAGCTATTGTCGCCCCACCCATAAAGAATCCCTGTACTTGCCAGCATATAGCCATTGTGTCCACCATCTTTCCAGCCAGCGCCGCCGGCGATTTGCGGCGCGTCGTTGTAGCGGCTCGCCTTACCAACGGTGACGGTATAGCTGCGCGCAACCTGGGACGGATCAGAGGTGCGCACCAGCTCAACCGTCCCCTCGGAGACGATATTCAAGGAACTGGCCTCGCCGACAGTAGGGCGCTTAACCGTGAAGGTGGTTCTAACATTTGCGGACTGAAAAACATATTGGGGAAATGTCGCGTCCGTTGCGCCAGTACAGAGAGTAAATGGCCGAAGCGGAGCCGCATCGGTCCAGGTCGGACTATAGTTATTATGCCTCAGGCATGTTTCAGCGTTCGCCAGTCCCGACTCGGCAGCCTCCCGGGCCAGTTGATTATAATACTGACTATTGATCCCTCCAGTGATGGAGCTGACGGCGGTGACTGAGGCGAGGAGGACGGTCAGCATGATAACTGATGCGATTAAAAGCGTCGGGAGTGCAAAACCTGTATCCTTAAGCATATGCTTCATAGCTAACTCCCACTATACATGCCACCCCGAGAAGCCGCAACGCAATTAGAAAATCGTTTCCTGGCGAGGCAGTTTTACCTCAACAGGCGTACTACTATCCGTCGTTGTTCCGTTACCGAGCTGGCCATT
>JALRBM010000056.1 GCA_023257755.1 Candidatus Saccharimonadia bacterium
CTTATCTTGAATACGGTGAGTGTTCATTATGCCACGGCGCACGACTCAGTCAGGCAGCGCTCGCGTCAAAGATTGCCGGCAGCAACATTGCCGATATGTCATCAATGGAAATTGAGACACTCATTCCTCTGCTGAAAAAAATCGATGATCCGGTGGCCGACAGTATCGTTCGCACGCTCGTCGAGCGTCTTCAGCACATGGTCGATATCGGTCTTGGTTATCTTAGTCTGGACCGCGAGACCGACACACTCTCCGGCGGCGAGTCACAGCGAATTAAAATGGTAAAACATTTGTCAAGCAGTCTCGTCGATGTAACGTATATTTTTGACGAACCGAGCGTCGGCCTTCACCCGCGCGATGTGCACCGCCTGAACGAGCTGCTCCAGAAGCTCCGGGATAAAGGCAATACGATTATCGTGGTTGAGCATGATCCTGACGTTATCAAGATCGCCGATCACGTCGTTGACGTTGGTCCGCAGGCTGGCGCCATGGGTGGCCAGATTATGTTTGAAGGAACCTATGCCGATCTGTTGAAGTCGCATACCTTAACCGGAACCCACTTGAAACAGGCTTTACCTATAAAAAACGAATTCCGCACGGCAACTGATCACCTGGCTATCAAGAATGCATCGCTTCATAACCTAAAAAATGTTAGCGTTCAAATTCCGATGGGTATTATGACGGTCGTAACGGGAGTAGCCGGCTCGGGTAAGAGTTCCCTGATCAATCAAGTGTTCCTGCGCCAGCATCCGGAAGCAGTGGCGATTGACCAGTCAGCCGTCGGCGCTAACCGCCGCTCTAATCCAGCGACATATACCGGGATCATGGACGCTATTCGTAAAGCATTTGCAAAGGAGAATAACGCGAGCCCGAGCATGTTCAGCTTTAACTCCAAAGGCGCGTGCGAAAATTGCCAAGGTGCGGGCGTGATCTATACCGACCTCGCCTTCTTGGACGGTGTGCAAACCCCGTGCGAGGTCTGCGAGGGCAAGCGCTTCAAAGAAGAGGTGCTGGCTATGAAGGTGAACGGAAAATCTATTAGCGATGTCTTGGAAATGACGGTTGCGCAGGCGCTGGAATTCTTTGATCAAAAAGATATTACGCGCACCCTTCAGGCAATGAGTGATGTGGGAATTCACTATCTTACGCTTGGACAGCCGCTTAATACCTTATCGGGCGGTGAATGCCAGCGCATAAAACTCGCCAGCGAACTGCACAAAAAAGGCAGTATCTATGTCATGGATGAGCCGACGACAGGACTGCATATGTCGGATATTGAACATTTGCTGGCGATCATGAACCGTTTGGTTGATGCTGGCAATACGGTAGTGGTTATTGAACATAACCTGGACATTATTCGCAATGCCGACTGGATCATCGACATGGGACCGGAGGGCGGTACGAAGGGTGGTCAAGTGATGTTCGAGGGAACGCCCCGCGCGCTTGTCGGTGCATCAAAATCTTTGACGAGTCAGTTCGTGTAGGTTCCTATGAAACAGATTGAAATTGAGACTACTTACCTTGCAACAAAGCTCCCCGACGGACTAGATCCGCTTCAAAGTCGAATACTCGCCGACACGTATTTCCCGGCTGGTAGCGTCCATCCAAGTCTGCGTATCCGCCAAAAAGGGTCGAGCTATATGCTAACGAAAAAGACCAAGCTTGACGCGGCCGACGCCTCGACGCAGCAGGAAGAAAATATCGCGTTAACTCAAGAGGAATTCGCCGCGCTTAATGCCGGAAACGGCAAACGGGTATCAAAGATTCGCTATGAAGTACCCGTCGGCGAATATACTGCAGAAGTAGATATTTTTACTGGCGATTTAGCCGGTCTTGTCCTTGTCGATGTCGAGTTCCCTTC
>JALRBM010000079.1 GCA_023257755.1 Candidatus Saccharimonadia bacterium
AATTCGAGGGAATCTCTGTAATGCTTGAAGGCAGGGATGCGGAAATGGCATATAACGCATATGTTGATCGCTACGGTAAGTCCGAGGGGCTCCTGAATGAAATCCGCAAAGATGGCGACACCCGCTTCTTTAAAATCACTATTTCTGAATTCTTCCTGTTTGATAGTTATGGTGAAAGTCGCGGTAAGCACCACTTGCCGTGGAAAGGCGCGGAGAAAAATAGATGATTATTTCGGTAAAATGGCTGCAAGATCACGTTGGTATTGACATGCCCATTGATGAGTTGGCGACCCTGATTGGGGCGCGGCTGGTTGAAATTGAAGAAGTGATTGATTACGGCGCGAAATACAAAGACGTCGTCGTTGCAAAGGTTGTCTCTTGCCAGCCGCTTGAAGGTTCGGACCATTTGAACGTCACCAAGCTGGATGATGGCGGAAAAGTAGCTGGCATTGAGCGCGATGAAAACGGACACGTGCAGGTTGTGTGCGGTGCGCCTAACGTTCGGGAAGGACTTTTCGTTGCCTGGCTGCCGCCAAAATCTGTAGTACCTGACACTTATGGAACGGACTCGCCGTTTACGCTGGACGCTCGGAAGCTCCGTGGCGTGACAAGCAACGGAATGATCGCGAGTGCGAAAGAGCTGGCGTTATATGACGAGCATGACGGGATCCTTGAGATCGATCTGCCGACCGAGCCTGGTGCATCGTTTACGGAATTGCTTCACCTTGACGATACGCTGCTTGATATTGAGAACAAGTCGCTGACCCATCGTCCTGATACGTTTGGGGTAGTTGGATTTGCCCGTGAAGTCGCCGGTATTCAAGGCAAGCAGTTCATGATGCCTGACTGGCTAAAGAATATCGATACGCCGGAACTTCAAGTGGAGGCGGCTGTTCCGGTACCAAAAGTGACCATTGATGACCCGGCATTGTCAGAGAGGTATCAAGGAGTGGTCATTGCAGGAGTTGACGGCAAGGTAAAGGCGCCGATGACGCTGCAGACATATGTGGCGCGGGTTGGCATGCGTCCGATCAGCGCTATCGTTGATACGACAAATTTCTTGATGCTTGAAACGGGCCAGCCGCTTCACGCCTTTGATTATGACAAGCTGGCAGCAGTCAACGGTGGCGAGATTGATATTCACGTCCGCTGTGGACGAGAAAATGAAACGCTCGAACTACTGGACGGGCGCACGATTACGCTATCGGCTGATGACATCGTGATCGCCAATGGTGAAACCGCTGTGGCGCTTGCCGGCGCGATGGGCGGAGCAGCGACCGAGGTCGATGCAAATACCAAGACGATTTTCCTGGAAAGCGCGACATTCAATTTGTATAACCTTCGCGCCACGCAGATGCGGCACGGAATCTTTAGCGAGGCGATCACCCGCTTTACCAAAGGCCAACCCGCCGAGCTAACGACGCCAGTCCTCGTGATGGCCGGCCGTTCCTTGCAAGGGTTTATGGAAGCCCGTTTTGCAAGCCAAATTGTTGAAGATTATCCTGGAAAAAAAGAGCCAGTGGTTGTTGAAGTGTCGGTTGAAAAAGTAAACGCGGTACTTGGGACCACTCTTAATGCAGAGGAGATTGCAACAACGCTCCGTCATGTTGAATTTGACGTCGAGGCGGTCGACCACCTGCGGGTAGCGGTGCCGTATTGGCGCAATGATATCCATATTCCAGAGGATGTTATTGAAGAGATTGGACGACTGAGGGGGTTTGATTCTATTCAACCTACCCTTCCAGGCCGCGACTTTACAGCCGTCCGTCCCAATGGTTTTGACGAAACCCGGGCCAAGATCCGGCAGATACTGACGCGTGCCGGAGCAAACGAGGTTCTGACCTACGGCTTCATTCACGGTGATATCCTGGAGCGGGCGATGCAGAAAAAAGAAGAATCGTATCGAATTACTAACTCGATCAGTCCAAGCTTGCAGTACTATCGTCAGACGCTGACGCCAAGTCTGCTCGGGCTTGTTCATCCGAATATCAAGCAGGGGTATGATGAGCTTGCCGTGTACGAACTTAACAAAACTCATCCAAAGGCACACGGTATGACGGAGGAGGGAGTTCCAGCCGAAGTAGATATGCTGGCGCTTGTTCTTGCTCGAAAGTTTGCCAAGCCGGGCGCACCATTTTATGAAGCGCGGAGAATTCTCGACTTCCTCGGTGAATCACTTGGTCTTGATCTGATCTATGCGCCGATTGAGGACGATCCCCAGTATCCAGTTACTGCTCCCTTTGAGTACCGGCGGGCGGCGCTGGTGACAGATGCCAAGACGGACACGTTTTTAGGAATCGTTGGCGAATATAAGAAATCAGTCAGCCGTGCGTTCAAGTTGCCTGACTATGCGGCCGGCTTTGAAGTCGGCTCCGCCTCACTGCACGAAGCGGTAGTCAAATTAAGTTCCGACTATACCCCGCTTAGTAAATATCCAGGAACAAGCAGGGATATTTGCTTCCAGGTAGACAATGGTGTTTCATACGAGGCTGTCGTGTCGGCAGCTAAAACGATCCTTGCAGAGACGAACCTCGAGACGTCGATCGAACCAGTCGACATCTATCGAGCCGAAGGTTCACCGACAAAGAATATTACAATACGTATTGGGCTCACGTCCCGCGAAAGCACGCTGACCAGCGAGGCGATTTCTAAAGTAATCGCCGGCGTGGAAGAGGTGGTAAAACGACAAACAAACGCCGTCGTTGTTTAGCGCCAGCTGGAAACACTTTTACTCCCATGATATATTAGGGACAATGGCAATGCTTAGGTAGAAAGCATCTAATGAGTAAGAAAATAAAAATCCTTTTCATCCTCCTGATAATACTGGGCGTCATAGCTGCCGCGGCTATCTTTTTTATGAATACTAATGTGGCGGTGTTAAATCCAAAAGGTGAGGTCGCGGCAAAACAGCGGGATATCCTGGTATTTTCGTTGCTACTTATTTCAATAGTGGTTGTCCCGGTGTTTGTTATGCTGGCCGTATTTGGATGGCGGTATCGAGAGTCAAACAAGCGGGCTGTCTATCGTCCGAATTGGGATAATAACAAATGGCTGGAGGCTGTCTGGTGGGGTATTCCTTTTGTCATTATTTTAATCTTGGC
>JALRBM010000010.1 GCA_023257755.1 Candidatus Saccharimonadia bacterium
GCATCGTAGTAGGCAGCCTCTAGGGCAGTGATTCCAAACGGTTCGCTGATTGAACTCATGACGAATACGTCCGAAACATTATAGGCATCCCGCCACTGCTTGCCCCGCACGAATCCTGTAAAGAAAACCTTGTCAGCGATACCAAAGTCGGCACTAAGTTTTACTAGTTCATCCCGCTGCTCTCCGTCGCCGGCCAGCAAGAACACAAGCCTGTCATGTCTCTCGCAGGCACGGGCAGCCGCCCGGATAAAATGGGTGAGTCCTTTTTGTACGGTAAACCGTGTGACCGCTCCGACAACCGTATAGCCTTCCTGCTTAAGGGTCTCAAGATATTTATATGTTCTGCGGTCATAATCGTATCCGGAAAGTGCGCTAGCATCGATAGCATTGTGAACCACCTCGATCTTGTCGGCCGGAATAGCGTATCTATGCGCGATGATACTTTTTGTAATGTTACTGACTGCAATGATCCGGTCGGCCATCATCAGGCCCTGGTACTCAATTTCGTGAACAAGCGGATTGCCCGCATGCATCCCCGAACGGTCAAACTCGGTAGCATGAACATGAACGACAAGCGGTATCCCCGTCATTTCCTTGGCACGCATACCAGCCTCCATTGTTAGCCAGTCGTGCGCATGAATAGCGTCGTAGCTGTCCTTTTGCACCAACTCTTCAATAAAGCTGACGTAGCGCTTCTGCACTCCACGCATATCGCCAAGGCCAACGTCATCCAGGCCCAACTGAGACACGTCCCTGCTGTCGTAGGCGCCCAGTCCATTACGCGATAACGGGTCAAGCGGCGTCGCGGCGTGGATCGTCATAAAATCCGCCCCAGGATGCTCGGCCGTATAGGGAACCACAAAGTCAATCGAGGCGCCCTCTAAAGCAAGAGCCTTGGACATGTGATAACATGCCACTCCTAGACCACCACTATTGTGCGGCGGGAGCTCCCACCCGAGCATCAGTATTTTCATACCCCTGTCTCACGGATTTACCAGATCCGAACGCTCCTTTTCATTTTTGTGCTTGCCCTCATTATAGGCCGATGCTTATGCTTTTACAACAGTGCTAAAGGGTACTACCAAATTTTAGCTCGGCTCTTAGGATCCCTGTAAAGCTCGTCACCTTCGCTGATGCCGAAAACTCTGTAAAAATCGTCGTCGTGTTGCAAAATACCATTAACCCGGAAGGGAGAGGCGGGATGAGGGTCGGAAAGCGTGTACTCTCGCAGCTTCTCCTCACGCACATTAGTGCATTCGGTGCGGGCGTAGTTGACATAAAAGAGCTGTTCCGCGGTCAAGGAACCGTCAGCCGGATCACCCATTCGGTCGCCTAACTCGTTTACCAACGCTTCTCTTGAAATTTCAATACCCCCCAGATCAGCGATGCTCTCGCCGATGATTAGACCGCCCTTAAGATTAAGGCCGGGGAGGATTTCCCAATTGTCGGCTTGATCGATAATAAGCTGGGCTTTTTGCTTAAAGGCCTCACGCTCCTGCGTGGTTTGCCACGTCCGGACATTCCCCTCAGCATCAAACATGCAACCCTGGTCATCAAATCCGTGGGTAAACTCATGTCCGATGACCGTCCCGATGCCGCCCATGTTTGCGGCGATATGCGCGTCGGGTTCAAAAAACGGAGCCTGCAAGATAGCCGCAGGGAAACAGATCACCAGACGGTTCGGGTCGTGATAGGCATTCACCGTTTGCGGATCCATAAACCAGTCATCGCGCGATGTGGGCTGAGAAAGGCGGTTAAGCCAGAATTTCCCTTCGAATTCAGCGGCGGCCAAGGCATTGCCTAGATATGATTCGCGCCCTATTTCCAGCCCGGTAAAGTCACGCCATTTGTCCGGATAGCCGATAAGAACTTTGATATTGGCGAGCTTTTTCAGGGCGTATTGCTTCGTATCTTCCGTCATCCAATCCAGCCGCTTGATCCGGCTGGCATATACCGCTCTGATTTTCTCGACCAGATCAAGCACCTGTTGCTTTGAGGATTCAGGGAAGTGCTTTTCCGCATAGAGCCGGCCAGCCGCTTCGCCTAATGCGTCGTCAGTTGCCAAAACCGCCCTCTTCCAAAGCGGCATCTGTTCGCTCGTTCCCCCAAGCACTTTGCCGAAAAACTCGAACTTCAGCTCGCTCAATTCTTGACTGACTTTTCCATAGCAGTCGATGACAATGCGCCACTTCAGATACGTCTTCCAATCCTCAAGCGGTTTTGCCGTAAATTGCTCATTAACATACTTAAAGAATTCGGGCTGATCGATGCTTATAATACCGTCTTTCTTCCATCCCAAGCCAGAGGCATACGCCTCCCAGTCAATCGCAGGATAATTACTCTTAAGCTCATCGAATGTTACGCGGTTATAGTTTTTCTCTACATCGCGAAGCTCCGGAGAAGAGCGTGATATCTCGGCCAGCTCATGCTCTAATTCGTAGATGTTGTTCTTCCCAAGACTAGGGAAGTACGCAAACACCTTCTCGATATGCCCAGCAAACTTTCCGCGAATCTCACGCATCTTTTCAGTGTCCTCCAGATAATAATCACGGTCCGGCAGTGTCAGCCCCTCTTGGTAAAACCTGATCACATGCCTACTGCTATCAAGGTTGTCGGCGTCGATAAAGCTCGCCCATGGACCTTCGATACCCTTTGCATGGAGCATGCCGATGACCCTGGAAAGCTCTCCGGGATTTGCTACTTTATCCACTTCTTCAAACAGCCCTTTCAGAAGCTCCATGTGGGCCTCTTTTAGGGCATCAAAATGCATGCCTGAATAGTAAAAATCGCGTACCTTTTGACGAATGCTGCCATCCGCGCTTTCCTCACCCTGAAGTTCCTCGTAGATAGCTTTCAGGTTGTGCCAGGCTTCATCACGCAGCTGGATAAACGTTCCCCAGCGGCTTTCACTTTCTGGGATTGGATGCGCTGCCAGCCATGAATTATTAGCATAACCGTAGAAATCATCCTGCGGCCTCACGGTAGCGTCTGTTTGGTAAGAGTTATCTGAAGCGTATGTCATACGTCTATTGTAACGTACTCCTCGCCGCATATATAATGGGCTGTAATGGATGAACGACTGAATATGAACTCATTAGAGAGGTCCCTGCAAGAGATCGGAGGCTTCTTTACCGAGCCCAATGCGTTTCGTTCCATCCTTATCTTGGTCGCTTCAGTATTAATTGTGTACTGGTTAAGTAAGTTTATTGCCCGCGGCATTATCAAGCTTGCCCAAGTCGTCGCTGCGCACGCCGATACCGAATCCGATGAGGAGCGCTTCATCCGCTTGCGTCAGATAGAGACCTATCTTAGCGTGACCGTTGCGATTGTCCGCGCTGCACTGGTGATTATCGTTGGCTATTTTGCCTGGACAATCCTTAGCCCCTCCTCGAGCAGCAGCATTGCCGCCATCGGTGCCGGAACCCTGTTCGTCGTATTCGCAGGCCAGACGCTCGGAATTATTCTTCGCGACATTACCGCTGGGTCCGCCATGATTATCGAAAAATGGTATAACGTTGGCGATTACGTCAAGCTAGAACCGTTCATGGACGTGGCTGGCGTCGTCGAGCGTTTGACGCTGCGCTCAACCCGCATCCGTACCTTAAGCGGAGAAGTCGTCTGGATTCACAACCAGCAGATCATGGCAGCCCATGTCACCCCTAAGGGCGTGCGGACAATGGAAGTGGACGTGTTTGTTCGCGACAAGGAAAAGGCCCGGCAGTGCATCGAAAAAATCGCTAGGACGATGCCGACCGGCCCGCTCCTCCTCGCGCATCCACTTCGCATCAAGGAAATCGAAAAATGGGATGATAGCCTTTGGCGGGTCATCGTTTACGGGCAGACCGCGCCCGGAAGGGAATGGCTGATCGAAAACTACTTCATCGACATGCTAAAAGAGCTCGATGAGGACAAGAAAACGGCCGACAGGCTTATGGTGCGCGATCCGATCGCCCGTTATGCTGACCCTATCGCCGATCGTCGCTTCAAACGGGCGGTGCGCGTGCGCAAAGAGCAATAGAACTGCTTTTAAAGCGTCCTGCGCTCTAGTTGCACAGGTAATTCTATGAATTTCGAATACTCGCTCGCCGCCTGCATCACGAGTTTTTCTTCGGCTGGTTTCAACGGTTTTGTCGTTAGCTCCAGGCTTGCGGTATTTTTTAGTAGTTTTCGGGACCAGGAGCCAACGATCCGGCCGTCAATCAGGATAGTGGGTGTAAAAATACCGTGCTGCATACTCTGAAGCTCCGCAGCAGCGATTGCCGCCTCACGATTCTTGTAGGCAACCGTGTACTCATCAAATGGAGGTAGTAGGTGCGCTGAGGAGTCCGCAGCCAGATCCAGACCAGCAGTTTCTTTTGACATCCAAAATGTTTTACTTTCATGATCTATCGAAATAAGCGACGATTTTATCATGGCAAGTGCCTCGCCAGCATCCGCCGCGGAAAGCCCGGTCCACCACGTAAAATCTTGTAAACTCGCCGGGCCGTGGCTTCTAAAATACCGCTCCGCAATCAGTTTAAGAGCGTCTACTTTCTCTAACTGAAGCGACTTTTTAGTCGGGACCCATTTATCTAACAGCGTCACCGTCGGTTGCTTACCGCTCAACGGGCCGGGACATATCAGTCCAGTCTGTGACCAATAGCCAATAATATGCGTGCCCCAGCTACGGTCTTTCAAAATACCGGCGGCAGTCAGGGCTTCGTAAAGCGTTCGCCGCTCCACAGGGCCATCCGCCAATTCCTTTTCCAACACAGGACGGGCCTTTGAAAGTATCGCTTCCGTAAGGCCAAGCTTTTTCAGAAAAGGCATGAATTTTTCGTTTTGGCGATACGCCATTAGCTCCAGCATCCACCGGACGTCTTCTGCCGGCATCATATGCACCGTCCCGCGCATAGGCCAACTACGGACAATCGATCCGTCTCGAATTGCCCCCTCGATAGTGGACGATGTTGCATTATCAACCCGAAGCCCAAGCGCCCATTTTGACCACTCGTATTCCTGTGACTGAACAGCTCCGAACCACCGCACGGCCTCGGCCGCCGATGCAAACCCTTTTCCAACAAGCCGCTGGGTACGCAGGCGGCGAAACGCTATTTCTTTAAGATCCATGCCCTCATTATCCTATATAAATCGTATACAATAAAGCATATGAACAGCTACGAAACGGCGCGCAGACAATACAAGCCAAACCAGATACGGTTCTTACTAATTGCCGAATCGCCCCCGCCCGAAGCCCCGATCCAAAGCAGCCGACAGTTTTATTATACCGACCGCATCCGAAAAGATGACCGGTTGTTCACCAATACCATCCGCGCACTGTATCCCGAAACGCTCGAGGTTCCAGAACAAACACTCCAGGAGGAGAAAGCATCATGGTTGCGCCGCTTTGCAGACGACGGTTTCTACATGATCGAAGCCCTAGAGGAATCTCAGCTGCATGAGGTCACTAAAAAGCAGCGCCAGGAAAAAATTACTCAATCTACTCCTCGTCTGCTAGAGCGAGTGAAAGAATTAGCGCTCAAGGACACCAAGCTTATTCTCATTAAGTCCAATGTCTTCGAAGCTGCGGCCGCCCCACTGCGAAAAGCGGGTTTTACGGTCCTTAACAATGAATTGCTGGATTACCCTGGCCGTTTTAACCAGCGAGCGTACCGGGAAAAACTTGCCGCTCTCATCAAAACCGTCTAGGGGCCTTTCCTGCGTAAGGCACGTTCATACTGGCGGGGCGTGATACCGACCAGCTTTTTAAAGTCATGATTAAAATGTGCCTGGTCGCTATAGCCGAATTCATTTGCCACAGCCGTCCAGTTAAGCTCTTCCTGCCGGCGGACAAATTTTATTATCCGCTGTACTTTGCCATGAAGGGCGAGACAAAAGACTTGTTTAAATTGGCGGCAATCGTCGTCAACAACCCGAAGGAGCTTATTAACAAAGCGACGGGCGCGACGCTCCGCTACGGAGGACAGCGGGATAAGAAATCGCTTTTGGACTTTCTGAATAAGCACGCGGGCACCATGCCCCGCATAACCTTGCGGTATTCATTAGAAAAGCTGTCATCTGATCAAAAAGCATACTGCATGAATAAGTAGCCTTGTTTAAATCTAAAAACAGAACTATTAAAATAGTTCTGTTTTTTATAATTTCTTGGCATGAGCTCGAGAGTGGGAATATAACTTTTGCGGATGAATTGGACTTTGATCCTGCAGCTTTACATATAATGTATAAAGTCAACGAGAAAAAGAGCCGTTATTAAGTTAGCGGCAACTTACTCTAGTTGCAGGATGAGTACCTACCAATTACAATTAATGACATAGCATACATTAATGGAGGGTACCTGGTGACAAAGGCAATTCTAGAGATCGCACTATCTGCAGACGGACACGTTGCAGGGCTACACGATGAACAGGACTGGCTTGAACAATTTGACAATCCGAATGAGTTCGGTTTCGACAAATTTATTCCAACC
>JALRBM010000033.1 GCA_023257755.1 Candidatus Saccharimonadia bacterium
GCTACTAGTGGCAAAGGGGTTAGTAGGGTAGTTAGGGCAGGAAAAAGCCCGCTCTCCTTGGAAGAGCGCATGGGGTGGATGGTCCACCGGCTCTTTCCCGGAGCGGGCTAGTCGTCGCCGTTGATCCTGCGGATCACTGCATCAATTGCAGCCTCAGTGTCATCGCCAGGGAGGCTGAAGTGCAGCACGGCGATGTGACGTGGTGCGTGCAGTCTTCCGGATGCGTGCCAGCGCAGGCGACCCCAAAATCCCAGGGTTGCTGGCCCCAGGTCAATGATGACTGAGGTTGGCCTGTTGACGGCACCGACTGCAGCCAGGGCTGCCCACACTTTGACGGCTTGCCCGATGGCGTCGGTCGGTGTCAGGTTGTGTAGTTCGGCAGCGCCGCGCAGCTGGTCCATCACATCCTGAAGGACCGCAACGGTAACCACTTCGATGGGTCGTTCCTCCACGCTTCAACTCCCTAGTTGCCAACGGGGTAACTGTAAAATTATAACATAATTTATTCATTAAATCAACAAATGAGCAGAGAACTGCAGGACTCTCTCTTTCCGCTTATGAAAATAAGTGTATAATTGATGGCATAGTAACCATCATAAAATTGACTAAAGAAAACAAACATGGTAAAATTTGGCAGTATGTATAGAGGTAACGGAACGCGGGTTTTCCCGATTATCGTCGTGCTTATTGTGGTGGCGATCGCGATTGCTGCGCTTGTTTCGGTTGGCCGCAGTATCTTCGGCGGTAATACCACAACAGATCAGCCAGCCGATATTAGTCGTACGGCGCTCCTTAACACCGGCTCTAACCACAGCGTCCGCATGACCGTTCGAGGCCCAATTGTTGCGGACGAAAGCTTTCGATCATACCGGGTGACCATCAGTCCGAACGACCGAATACTCTCTACCTATGCTGGATACCTCGAGCAGCCAATCGACACCAAACAGCTGCCCAATAACGTGAAGTCCTACGAAGAGTTTGTTCACGCCCTTGAGCTTGCCAATATGATAGAAGGAGCGGCCTTTACTGGAGAACAGGACGATACGCGTGGCATCTGTGCCAAGGGAAACCTATATGAGTTTGAAGTGCTGCAGGCAGGTGCGTCCATCAAGCGTCTGTGGACCTCAACCTGCCGAGGCTCGGCCGGGTCGCTCCGGGCTAACGCAACGCAGCTTCAGGATTTGTTTCTCAATCAAATTCCCGACAACCGGGACATCCTCAAAAAAGTCGACCTCTAATTTGATCACCGCCCTCGTTGACGCGTATACTGGTACTAATGATACGCGCTATTATTTTTGATTGCTTCGGCGTTCTGTACGCTCCGACGAGTACTGTTTATTTTGCAAAGTTTCCCGAGCTTCATGATGAGCTCTATGATTTGAATAAAATGTCCGATCATGGCTTTGTCGGGAAAAGGGAATATCTAGAAACCGTTGCCAGGTTGACAGGGGTGAGTGAGGAAGAGACGCTTCAGGAGTTTGCCAAGGAATACGCGGTTAACCAGCCGGTCATCGACTATATTCGGAATGAACTAAAGCCGCGGTACAAGATCGCGCTGCTTAGTAATATCGGCCATGAATGGATAAGCGGTTTTTTTAATGAGCATCAGCTTCATGATCTGTTTGACGAAGTCGTCATGTCGAGTCAGGAGGGTATTACCAAGCCGAACCCGCTGATTTACGAGCGCACCGCCGAGCGCCTGAGCGTACAGCCGGACGAATGCGTCATGATTGATGACCGTCAAGAGAACTGCGACGGAGCGGTCAAGGCAGGGATGCGGGCGTTTTGTTTTAGTGAGGGCGCAACCCCGGCTAGTATTCGGTCGTTTATTGAGGACGCCGATGCCTGAATTACCAGAAGTAGAGACAGTCCGAAGAGGCCTTGAAAAGCTGATAATCGGCAAAGTCGTGAAAGCAGCGACGAGCAACACGCCAAAAAGCTTCCCGAACGCCCCGGCGGACGTCGAGCGATTTTTGACGGGCGCTGAAATCACGGCTGTTCGCCGCCGGGCCAAGGTGTTGATGATTGACCTGGATAACGAGTACTCGCTAATGATCCATTTGAAGATGACGGGACAGTTGGTGTATGTAGGGGTGACGCAACCATTTTCCTCGGAAGACACACGAGCCGTAAAAAACGGCTCGCTTGCCGGGGAACGGCGGTCTCCCTCAGAAAAGGTTGCGTCCCTTCCTGATCACTTTGACACTCGGGCTGCAGAGGTCCTTTCGGATGAAACATCGGAGCTTCGCTTTGGCGCGGGGCACCCGAACGACAGCTTGATCGGCGAGTTGCCCGATCGCTCCACGCGCATCATTATTGAATTTACCGATGGTTCACATCTCTATTTCAACGACCAGCGTAAATTCGGCTGGGTAAAGTTACTGCCGAGTATCGAAATTCCGAATATCGATTTTATGAAAAAAGTTGGTCCCGAACCGCTCGAAGCTGATTTTACATGGCAGGAATTTGCCGAGCGCTTTAAACGCCGGGCAAAAACGAGTATCAAGGCCGCGCTGCTTGATCAGACAGTAGTTGCGGGTGTCGGTAATATATACGCCGATGAAAGCCTGTGGGGAGCCAAGCTTCATCCCCAGCGGCTGGTCGCAACCATTACCGGCGACGAATTTCACTTGCTGTTCGATGAGCTGCGAAGCGTCATGAATCTGGCCATCGAAAAGGGCGGCAGTACGGATAAGAACTACGTTAACGCCGAAGGAAAACGCGGCAGCTACATGGATTTTGCCCGCGTGTTCAGGCGTGAAGGTAGTCCATGTCCGCGCTGCAAGGCGACGATTGTAAAATTCAAGGCGGCTGGCCGCGGCACACACATCTGCCCAAACTGTCAAGTACTATAACATTGACTTTCTGTCTATAAAATGCTAATGTTTACTTAAAGAAAGTAAACAAAAACAAACATGTCTGAACTATCCAATAGAGAACCACGAACCCCAGCAGAAGTCCCAGCTGATGATTTTGAGAATGGGGAAATCGCAACAGATCACCTTTTGTATCCTCAAGTTCAGGAGGCCATGGATAATTTGAGGGCCGTCACCGCTGAAAGGGCCGAAGAAGACGATATTAAGTACACTGATGCCGGTGAGCCTATCCTGTCACCTGAGATGATCGAAGCCTGGGCAAAGAAAGAGCAGTATGGTAATAGGGTCAGGGGTACGTTCAATAACGGCGACACGTATGTTTACGTCAAGGCCTGCAATCTTATCGAAAAAGAGGAAGAAGTTGACGATGCACTTGCGACGGCCCGTGAACTAACCGGTCGGGGCGCGCTTCATCCTGAAGCGCAATGGGCGGTCTTTGATTCATCGGGAGGCTATCAGCTAATCGTTGTTGCGCCCAAGCTTGAGGCGTGGTCGCTGGATGATGAGCTCGGGGGAGAATATGACGATAGGTCATCGCGCCCTCATCGTGACAGCTCCCATTTAAATGAGTGGTTTCAGCGTATTGATCCCGAGTTTGTCCCTGGCCAGCCGATCCCCGAAAATTCATTGCTGCATCATCTGAACTGGCATGAGGCCTCGCATCCAGATAACTGGGGCTGGGACAAGACGGGAACCCTCTTTCCCGTTGATGTCGAAGTGCTTCGGCCGGGGAAAGTCACTTATAAGAATTACGAACCGTGGAAGCCACAAGGCAGTAAGCCTTCAATAGAAACATACCTCTTGGATATTTAGGGTGGGAGTACGATATAATAATCTCTAGTGATTACACTTTTAACTGGTGAAAATACCTTCGAAGTTAGCCGCGCCATGAAGCGGCTTATTTCTCGTTTTGACGGAGCGCCGGAGATTATTGATGGTGTTGAGTTGGAACTGCGTCAGCTGCCCGATCTTTTGATGGGGGCGATGCTTTTCGCGCCAAACCGGCTGGTTATTATTAAGCGACTGGCGGACAACAAAGCGCTATGGGAGGGGCTCGACAATTGGCTGCCGAGGGTTTCGGAGGACGTTCACCTGGTCTTAGTGGATGAAAAGCCGGACAAACGGACACGAACCTACAAAGCGTTGCAAAAGCTGGCCGATGTCCGTGAGTACAAGCCTTGGGGCGAGCGGGATACGCTGCAGGCGGAAAAATGGGTGAAAGAGGAGGCCGCCGCTTTAAACATTGGCCTTGATGCCAGGATGATCAAGCAGCTGGTGGAAAGAGTGGGGAATGACCAGTGGCTGTTGTTTCAGGCGCTGCAAAAGCTACGGTTTCTTGAGACGGTAACGCCGCAAGTTATCGAGGATATTATTGAGGCCAATCCGGCTGAGAACGTATTTAACTTGTTTGACACGGCACTTCGGGGCGACTTGAAGAAGCTGGCCGACATGATCGAAACGCTCCGTCTCGGTGAAGATCCGTACCGCTTGTTCGGGTTGGTGAGTTCTCAGGCGTTTCAGTTGCTCGCGCTTGGTCTAGGCGACAAACCTTCTACCGAATTAGCAAAGGACTTGGTTGCACATCCGTTTGCGCTTTCCAAACTAGCACCGCACGCCAAAAAACTTGGGCCGGCGGGAACAAAAAAAGTGTTCGCTGCGTTTGTTGAGGCCGATGCGGCTATGAAAACGTCAGCCATTGATCCATGGCTTTCTATTGAACGCGCGCTTATGAAGGTGGCGGCCTTAAAATAAAATACGCCCCAGGTTGGGGGCGTATTTTTTAAATCGGGGCTTATTTTGCGGCTTTTTTAGCAGCAGGCTTTTTGGCTGGAGCTTTTTTGGCTGCAGGTTTTGCTGCGGGTGTCTTAGCGGCTGGTTTAGCAGCGGTTTTAGTCTTTGGGGCGACGGCCTTCTTTGTTGAGGCAAGCTTTACGCCGGCGTCTTTGGCTACCTTGGACAGCTGGCTCTTGCGGCGGGCGACGGTGTTTTTCTTCAGAAGCTTCTTCTTAACGGCTGTATCGAGCTCGCTGTGAGCTTTTGAAAGGCCTTCGCTGGTTGGCTTTGCAAGAAATGCCTTGACCGCGCCTTTGATGTCACGCTTGATACCGACATTGCGGTCGCGGCGCTTTGCGGTCTGCTTCATGCGTTTAATGGCTGATTTGATGATTGGCATGTAATGTTACCTCTTAAAAGTTATAGATACAATCAAGGAGTGATTATAAGGGAAAAGCATGCAATTGTAAAGGGGCGAACAGCAGTTATACTGGATCTATGAAACCAAAGCCAAAACTTATTCTTCTCGGCGGCTGTGTCGCTGTTGGTAAATCCACGATTGCCGAGCGGTACCTTGCTGATCATGCACTCACCCTTGCTATAAACCGCGACGCCGTCATGTCGATGATGGGGCAGTGGCTGACGCACGAAGACGAAGCTCGTCCCTACGTGTACGAACTCGTTAAGGTCATGATTGCCACGCATCTTCGGTCGGGACGGGATGTTCTTTTGCCGTATCTTCTCTTGGATGCTAAAGAAGCGGAAGCGTTTGAGGCCATCGCCCACGAAAACGGCGCCGCGTTCGTTGAATTATTCCTAGAGGTGTCCGGCGAAGACGAGGCAGTGCAGATTGCACTCGACCGCGGTGTCTGGGGGGAGGGGGCTGATCCAATCACTGCAGAAAGCATCCCCATTGTCCGGGAATTATATCGGCGCATGGAAGAGGCGCTTAACGCCCGTCCGAAAACGGTTCGTGTCCCGGCGCCCAGGGGTGAGATTGATAAGACATACAACGCCTTCCTGCACGAAATCGAAACCAACGGATAGCCGCCCGCATTTTCATTGACGAGGCAAAACCACTTATGCTATAGTAACCTCAAAATCTGACAAAATAAAAATAGGAACAACCCTGCATGAACGACGCCAAGCAAAAAATCGTCGAAAAGATCAAGGACAGCAGTAATATTCTTGTTACTGTCAGCACCGATCCATCTGTTGATGAACTGAGTGCCGCGCTTGGTATGACACTGCTTCTTAACAAGATGAACAAGCACGCGACGGCTGTATTTAGCGGTGCGATTCCGCCAGCTATCTCGTTTCTTGACCCAGAGAAGACGTTTGAAGGCACGGTCGATTCGCTTCGCGACTTCATTATCGCCCTTAACAAGGAAAAGGCCGACCATCTTCGCTACAAAGTAGACGGCGATGTCGTCAAGATATTCATTACCCCGTACCGCACGACGATCACCAGTGATGATCTTGAGTTCAGCCAGGGCGATTACAACGTCGAATTGGTGCTTGCGCTCGGGGTAAAGAACAGCGAACATCTGGATGCGGCGCTTGAGGCCCATGGCCGGATCCTGCACGATGCAACCGTTGCGACGGTCAGCGTAGGTGAGGATAAGTCGGAACTTGGCAGTATTGACTGGTCGGAGCGTGGCGCCAGCAGCTTAAGCGAAATGCTCGTCGGCCTGGCTGACGGCCTGAAAAGCGACAAGAAATTATTGGACGAACAAATTGCGACGGCATTTCTGACGGGTATTGTGGCGGCAACTGACCGGTTCTCGAATAACCGGACATCATCGCGCGTCATGACGATCGCGGCCGAACTCATGGCTGCCGGTGCGAACCAGCAGCTGATCGCCTCAAAGCTAGAGGAGGCGCACGAAATTGGCGATGAAAAGGATACAGGAAGTAGCAGTGACGGTGAAAACTCGGATGGAACGACCAACTTGTCCGAAGGAGAATCGACCAAGCTAGATAAAAAGAAGCCAGAAAAAGCTGCGAAATCAAAACCGAAGGCCGAGGCAAAGGATGACGGTTCGCTAACTATCTCTCATGAAAAACAAGGTGATTTAGATGAGGTCGCCCAGGCGACAGAGCAGGAAAACCAGCAAGCTGCGGCCGAAAAAGCCAAGGATGAGTTGCAAAAACGGGGTGAGGAAGCGGTAGCTGTCAAGCAAGAGGACGCAGCGAAGGCCGCCGAAGAAAAACTTGCCGAAGAGCTTGCGGAAGCTGCACCTGCGGCCGGGGCTTCTCCGTCGGTTGCTGACCTTCAAAAGGATCTCGCGGCCGCCAGTGCTGAAGTAGATGAAGCGGCAACCCAGGCGCCTGCGGAAGCCGCGCAGCCACTTGCCGGCGCAGTGACAACGGATCAGTGGCAAGGTGGGGGCGATGCGCCGACAGATCGGAAGAG
>JALRBM010000080.1 GCA_023257755.1 Candidatus Saccharimonadia bacterium
TTTGACCATATCAACAAGCTTGTGTATGGGTGTATCTCGCCCAGGTGCGATGCAGCTCTTTTCAAAGACCACGCCAAAACACTCGGCTATACGCCGCTCCTCTTTCACGCCGTTGACCGCGAGGACCAAGCAATTTACCACACCAATGTCATGCTTGGCATCCAAACCACGACGGCAGTCATTTGCGCCGAGGCAATTACCGATCCGGGCGAACGTACCATGGTAATCGACTCTTTGAAAGACAGTGGCCGGGATGTGATTGAAATTACCTACGACCAGATGAATCGGTTTGCGGCGAATGTCCTTGAACTAGCCAGCGAAAATGGCAAGCACTACCTGGCACTGAGTCAGCAAGCCTACGACGCATTTGATCAGTCGCAGCGCGATCGCCTTAGTAAGGACAAGGATTTATTAGCGTTCGACGTCACCACCATCGAAACAATTGGGGGCGGTAGTGTCAGGTGTATGCTAGCGGAGAATTTTTTGTCTGACCAAGGCGATTAATAGCCGCGGTTTTCGACTTTCGGGAGGACCGTGTCCGTATCCGGAACCGTCGGAGCTGGGAATTTCTTCGGACGAGGCACCTGGAAGCGCTGGCCTTGGCCACGCTGGTCACGTTGAGCGTCACCCTGTGGCTGAGGGCGGCCGCTCCCGCCAATCTCGTTAATCACTGGAATAACGATTGGCGTGCGGCGGGTCTGGTCGTAAAGGATGTGCGTAATCTCGTCCTTTAGTTCCTTTTTAATAACATCGAGGTCGATCTTCTTGCCGCTGAAGCTGCGGGCAACCTTTTGCTTGAGGTACTGACGGATCATGCCCATCAGCTCTTCGCTGTCGCGCAAATAGATGAACCCGCGGCTAATGATGTCGGGGCTGGTCATCAGCCGGCCCGAGCCGCGCTGAACCGTTAGGACGACGACGAACATGCCTTCGCTTGCCATGTGAATGCGATCTTTGAGGACCACTTCGCTGACCACGGCACCGCTATCATCGTACATAACACCGCCAACCGGAATACGGCCGGCTTTTTTGGCGCCGTCCGGCGTGATCTCGATGACATCACCGGAATCGCAGACAAAGATGTTATCGCGTTTGATACCGCACTCTTTTTCAGCCAGTTCGGCGTTATGGTGAAGCATATGGAACTCGCCGTGGATCGGCATGTAGTACGTCGGGTGAAGCGCGTTAATTAGCTTGACATGGTCATCATAGTAGCCGTGTCCCGAAAGGTGGAGCGGACCGACGCCCGTAAGGTGGGATTTGCCGTTTTGGATAACCTCGCTTCCCTCTCGCATCAGGCCGTCGACGGTACGGACAACATACTTTTCGTTGCCCGGAATCGGGTTGGAGCTAAAGACAATCACATCGCTATTCTTGATCTTGATAAACTTGTGCGCACCGCTTGCCATACGGTTCAGGACGGCGTTGAACTCGCCCTGGCTGCCGGTACAGACAATCGTTACTTTGCCGTCGGGCAGCTTGATAATGTCTTCCATTTTGACGACGACATCTTTAGGAATCTTGATCACGCCGGCACGAAGGGCAACCTCGAGGTTTTGGATCATGCTGTAGCCGGCAAACGCCACCTTGCGGTCATGGCGCTTGGCCTCTTCCAGGATTACCTGCATACGGTGGATTTGGCTACTAAAACAGCTAAGGATAAGGCGCGAGTTAGGGTACTTTTCCATGATCTGGCCCATTGACTGCTGAATCTCGAACTCGCCGTGTTGATGCGTGCCTTCGGATTCACAGTTGGTTGACTCGTTCATAAGCATGAGAATGCCTTCTTTGGCGGCGATCTCGGTTAGACGGTCAAGGTCGAATTTCTTGCCATCGACCGGATTTTCCTCAAAGCGCCAGTCACCCGTGTCGATCAACACGCCGAGCGGCGTACGAATAACAACGGCTGTCGCATCAGGAATCGAGTGGTTAACCCGGACAAGCTCCACCGAGAAACTGTCGCCGAGTTGCACGCGCTCGTGCGCTTCTGGGTCCATGACATTGTAAGTCGGCTCGTAGCCGCTTGAGGCCTCCTCCATTGTGCGCTGCAGCATACCGACCGTAAATTTTGATCCGTACACAGGTGCGGGGATCTTGTGGATAAGGTGGCGAAACGCCCCGATGTGGTCGAGGTGTCCGTGGGTAAAGATATGGCCGCGAATCTTGTGCTTGCGCTCCTCAAGATACGTAATATCGGGCGTAATGTAGTTAATGCCTGGGTAATCAGCACCCGGGAACAAGAAGCCCATGTCAATGATAATGATGTCTTCGTCGTATTCGATCGCCATCATATTTTTGCCGATACCCATTTCGCCAAGGCCGCCGATCGGCATGATCTTAAGCGTCGGGCGAGAAATCTTTGGCTGCTTGGGCTGGTCTGCCAGACTAAACTGCCGGCCGCCATAGCCGTTGTAAAGCGACTTGTTTACCGGCACATTGATGACGTGCTGCGACGCGCGAAGGTTCACATTTTCGCTTGTGCGGCGCTGGGCTCGGAATACCTCGCCCTTTCGCGTCGTCGTTTTATTGAGTACTGAGTTTTGCGACTTTTGCCTGTTTTGGCCGTTTGGTCGCTTATTTTGGTCGTCAGCTTGGACATTGCCAAGTCGTCGTTGTCCCATAGTAGTTGTTCGTTACCTTTCTAAGATAATAGTTTAATTAGTTCGAAAATAAATTTCCCCGAAGAGACAGTAGTGCTTTTGGCGCTACGAATCAGTAATTAACATTATAGCAAATGTCAGCCGATTTGACAAGGGGCATCCCTAAATTAACAGGGGTTAGAGTTTTTCAATTATCTTAGGGACTAACAAAAAATCGTCTATTAACGTCTGGCGCATACTCCCATTATAGAGAGCGGCCGCCGGATGAAAGAGGGGAATGATTACCAGTTTGTCGTCGCCAAACTGAATACGTTTTGGCTGGCCGTGAATCGCACTGATTCGCATACCCGGCAAAAAGTACTCCATACTATGGCGACCCAGGGTAATCACCACCCGAGGCTTAATAATCTGCAGCTGCTTTAAAAGATAGGGCCAAAAGGCTTTCTTTTCCTCTGGCAGCGGGTCGCGGTTATTCGGTGGGCGGTATTTCACTATATTCGTAATATAAACATCCTGGCGGGCCATGCCGGCTTCGGCCAGCATCTCATTCAGGAACTTCCCGGCCGCGCCGACGAACGGCAGCCCCTGCTCATCCTCGTTCTTACCCGGCGCTTCGCCGATGAACACGATGTCGGCATTCAGATTGCCGTCACCCAACACCAGGTTGGTCGCACTCGCCGCAAGTTCGGGGCAGATATTTTTATCAAGAATATCCTGGCGGAGCTTGTCTAGTTCGGCTTGTTTTACATCAGTCATATACCAACTGTAGCAGTGATAGTGGCTGCATTCAAACAGGCGCGCCAACCACCCTGTTATTATCTGCATTATAATAATTCCTTGGACAAGACGGGGTGGCACAGGGCCACCCCGTCTGTCAGCGTGGACGGAGCCGTAACCTAGTTACGGCGGCTGTTCTGGCAGTAGCCCAGGACCTCACAGTTGTAGAGGCCGGGGCAGCTCCCGCAGTCCGTGACGGTAGCCTGCGGGGATACAGCGATCTGCCCTTCGCCCGGCTGGGCCGACACAACGGTCAGCGGAAGGTAGACCGCGGACGCCGGGTTTACCTCGGAAACAACATGGTTCGCCAAAGTAGGCTCCCTCATCTTCATGCGAGACTCTTCCGGCCTCGACA
The DNA here is from genome assembly GCA_023257755.1 of Candidatus Saccharimonadia bacterium. GTDB lineage: Bacteria > Patescibacteriota > Saccharimonadia > Saccharimonadales > Saccharimonadaceae > JALRBM01. The sequence goes on from JALRBM010000080.1 coordinate 3,733, forward strand.
CACTGACACCCGTTTAGTACGGATTAGGATTATTATAGAATAAAAATTGTATATTTACAAGCTTTTACGCAGCGTCTTTAATCGAAAGGCTAAGGCGGCCGCGTTCGTCAATACCAGTCAACTTGACCTTGACGATCTGGCCGTCGTGAAGCACGTCCGTTACTTTCTCGACGCGCTCGTTCGAGAGTTGGCTGATATGAACCATGCCGTCAATACCAGGCAAGATGTTCACGAACGCCCCGAAGTCCTTGATACTGACGACTTTTCCTTCGTAAACACGGCCGACTTCCGGCTCTTCGGTCAAACTCTTGATCCAGTTGATCGCCTGTTCGATCTTGGCCGTGTCGGCGGCGGCAACGGTAATAAGGCCGTCTTCCTTGATGTCGATTTCCGCACCGGTTTCGGCGGTGATCTTGTTTATGACCTCCCCGCCCTTTCCAATAACGGCGCCAATCTTTTCAGGGTTGATCTTTATCTTTTCGATGCGTGGTGCGTACGGACTAATCGCAGTGCGTGGGGCAGCAAGTGTGGTTAACATATGCTCGAGGATGTGCGCACGGCCAGGCGCAGCCTTTCGGATGGCCTCGCCCAAGATTTCAACTGGAAGTCCGTGGACTTTCATGTCCATTTGAATCGCCGTGATTCCCTTTTCAGTACCTGTCACCTTAAAGTCCATATCGCCGGCAAAGTCCTCGGCATCGGCGATGTCAGATAGGACATATGGGGTGTCACCATCCATCATCAGTCCCATGGCGATACCGCTTACCGGGCGCTTCAGGGGCACACCAGCGTCCATCAGCGCAAGCACGCTGGCGCAGGTCGCCGCCATCGAGGTCGAACCGTTCTGGCTCATGATTTCAGTCACGCTGCGGATCGCATACGGAAACTCCTCTTCAGATGGAAGCATCGGAAGCACTGCACGCTCCGCCAAATAGCCGTGACCGATCTCACGGCGACCAGGACTACCAAGACGGCGCACTTCACCGACGGTGTAGCCGGGCGCGTTATAGTGGTGCATGTAGCGTCGTTCGAAATCGTTTTGCTCCATCGTGTCGACCATCTGGGCGTAACTCAGCGGCGCCAAGGTCACGATATTCATGCCCTGAGTCACGCCACGAGTAAAGAGGCTTGAACCGTGGGTTCGCGGCAGGATCCCCACCTCGCTTGAGAGTTGGCGGATTTCATCCAGCTTGCGACCATCCGGACGCAGGCCGTGTTCGACGATACCCCGGCGGACATCCTTGTGCAGCGCCATCGTGAAGGCTTCGTTGTATTCGTCCCTGAGAAGCTGATATTCTTCTTCGCCGAATTTTTCTACCATGGCGTCATGGAACTCATCACGAAGTTGGGCAACCAGTTCGTTACGCTCCGGGTACGGCTTCCGGAGGTCTTCGCCCAGTTTATCTTCCATCCATTCATCGACAATCGTCTGGAAATCTTCGTTCGGTAGGACCAATTCGTACTCTAGGGCGTCGACGCCGACTTTTTCGACAAGCTCCCTCTGCGCCATGATTGCAGGCCGGTATGCTTCGTAGGCCCACGCGAGCGCTTCGATCACCGTGTCCTCTGAGGCTTCATTGGCGCCGGCTTCGACCATGGTAATGCCGCTTTCAATACCAGCAACGACAAGGTCGAGTTCACTTTCGGCACGTTCTTCCGGTGTCGCAAAGGCCTTGAAACCACCATTTACCTTGGCAACGCGGAGCCCGGCAACCGGACCGTCAAACGGCACCCCTGAAAGCATAATGGCAGTACTGGCAGCAATCATCGCCACCGCGTCCGGACGAAACGCCGGATCCATCGAAAGGACGCTCGCTACTACTTGCACTTCCTGGCGGTAGCCCTTCGGAAATAGCGGACGAATCGGACGGTCGATCAGGCGACCAATCAGAACAGCCTCGTCACTCGGGCGGCCTTCACGCTTGATAAAGCGGCTGCCAGAGATCTTGCCTGCTGCATAAAATTTTTCTTCATAATCGATTGATAGCGGAAAATAATCCATTCCGCTCTGCGTCCGGCCGGCCATAGCCGTCCCCAGCACGACCGTATCGCCGTATTTTACCAATACGCTCGCCGAGGTGCGAAAACCAACTCGGTTTACTTCCAGCGTCAGCGGGCGGCCGCAAAAATTAGTGGTAACGGAGATAATTTCCTTACCCGTTGGGTTAATTGTAGACATACTGTCCTCCTATTTGTTTATTCTTCTCTTCCAAGGCGAGACGAATAAGTAACGGGTGCAGAATTTCTTTATACAAGAATTTTCGCATCCACCACTTAAAATCGTCGTGAGGAAGCCATAGTCATTATACCATAGCGGCTAATCGCCCCGCCTGGCGGATCAGATAGTCCCGCAACTCGCACTATTGGATCTCTTTCACCAGAAATGTCGTTCGCCCCACTGACACTTCATCGCCTATTTTCTTCCCCATTAGCTGCTTGGCAAGGGGCGTCCCGGCGCTAACCACTATCGCGGAGCCTTTTTGCTGGCCTGCATGCGGCGTCCAGTCGCCTGCAATAAAATAGCACCTTCGCGTCCCGCTGCTTGCTGCTAGAACCACCTCGCTTCCAAGCCCTACAAGGCCTGGCTTAGGGGCTGGCCGACCAGGAAGGCTCAGGCTAATAATCCGCTTTAATTGCTGCAATTCAGCATCAAGCACCGACTGACGGTCGCGCAACGCATCAAAGGGAGCATTGTCATGCCACGTCTCTGACGATTGATTAAACACCTCGTAAAATTCCGGGCCGAGATCTTGGATTGCTTTTTCGAGTTCGGCGATACGAGCCCTTGCCCATGCCTTATCTTCATCAAGAATAATGAGTTCTTTTTGCATAGAGTTCCTTGTTTTGCCAAGTTAACGGATTTTGACGTAATAGAGGATCCATTTAAGGATCGTAATTACTTTCAGTATACCAGAACGTTAACGGGGATTACTCTTTTCTTCGTACAC
>JALRBM010000094.1 GCA_023257755.1 Candidatus Saccharimonadia bacterium
GGGCGATCATTCCGATGAAGGAAGATGACAAAAAGCCGAAACTGAACCTCAATAAAATTCCAAAAGACGAATATGCCACGCTTGTGAAAGACCTTACGGGTCAGATGGAACTGGCGAGTGCAAACCTGGAATTTGAAAAAGCCGCGGAACTCCGCGACCTGATTGCTGATATCCGTTCAAAAATGTAACCCGCGGATAGACAAATTTCATAAGGTGTGCTATAATACACTCATTGCATTCGATGAATGTCGAGCCTCTTTCAAAGATGCGCGCAGAAGTGAACGAAGCTACAATGAAGTAGCACGGCGCCCACCACCGAAATATCCTCTCGCTGTTCTCCCTGGAGTATTCATACTCCCGTAAGACTGCATACAGCTACTAATTTGAATAACGAAAGGGTTATTTCTTATGGCGTTTCAACAAAAACGAACCGGACGACCGCATGGCCGTCCTCAAAATGGAAACCGTAGTTTCGGGGGACGCCGCGACGCTAATAAGCGCGGTCCGGTTAAAAAATATATCCACCCCTCAAAATTTATCAATAAAGCTATTGAAAAGGTAGAGGAAGTGTACGAACCGTCTCATGCGTTTGTTGACTTTCCGTTTGGTGCCGGCCTGCGTCACAACATCGTGACAAAGGGATACGTGCTGCCAAGTGCCATCCAGGATCAGGCGATTCCTCATATTATCGAGGGCAAAGATGTTATTGGGCTGGCGAATACGGGAACGGGCAAAACGGCAGCTTTTCTTCTCCCAATTATCGAAAAACTAAGCGGTATTACACTCCGGCCTAGCGTGCTCGTCGTCGCTCCGACAAGGGAGCTCGCGCAGCAGATTGACGAGCAGTTCCGCGAATTTAGCCGTGGTCTTGGCCTCTATTCGACGCTGATTGTGGGCGGTGTTAATATCGACCGCCAGATTAGGGAGTTGAAGCGGCGTCCGCACGTCGTCATCGGAACGCCCGGACGGTTGAAGGACTTACTTAACCGCCGCGTTTTACAGCTAAAGGATATGTCCACGCTCGTTCTGGATGAGGCGGACCGAATGCTCGATATGGGCTTTTTACCCGACATTCGCCAGATCGTGAATGAGATGCCCGAGGATCGCCAGACGTTGTTCTTTAGCGCGACGATGACGCCTGAAATCGAAGCCTTGACGGCAAACTTTCTTAAGAATCCTGTCACTATTTCCGTTCGCACCTCCGAGACGAGTGACCATGTCGAACAGGATATCGTAGAGGCACGTGATAAGACCCATAAGATCGAATTGCTTTTAGATATGCTTCGCGGTGATGAATACGAGAAAGTACTTGTTTTTGGCGAGACGAAATTTGGCGTTCAGCGCCTTAGCGATCATCTTGACAATAGCGGGATTCCGTCCGCGGCGATTCACGGTAACAAAAACCAATCGCAGCGTCAGCGTGCTTTAAAGAAGTTCAAAGATAATCACGTCAGAGTGCTTGTTGCAACCGATGTCGCAGCCCGCGGTCTTGATATTCCAAACGTTACTCATGTGATTAACTTCGATACGCCACAAACATACGAGGATTACGTCCATCGCGTCGGTCGTACTGGCCGAGGCGGCGCCAAAGGGATGGCGTACACCTTTATAGATCAGCGTTAGTTTCAAAAACTAAACGAAGATAAGGGTCAAGGTACAATGCTAGCGCCTGTTCTCGGTTGGCCCATTGAACTTCCTGGTGTTCATCGCTTATGTTGATCTCCCCAGATGCACTAGAGGTGTAGGTCAAGCGCACGACGTGAAGGTCTTTGGCCTTAACAAAGATATCCTGTGCGGCCAAGAGCGTAAAATTCCCTTCAACTGTTAGTCCTGTTTCTTCCATCACTTCTCGCCGCAGCGCCGTTTCTAGCGCTTCGCTTGGATCGATCCGGCCGCCTGGAATATCCCAGTGCGGCTCGGTTTCGTTATGAAATGCTTCCGAACGGCGCATAAGCAAATACGCACCCTCATTATTTTTTAAGATTACTTTCACACCGACTTGTAAATTCATATCATCAGCATATCATGCCTATGATAAGATAAAGACTATGAGTGTCATGGTAGAAGTCAAAGATTTAAAGAAGCGCTACGGTGAAAAGCAAGCCGTCGACGGTGTCAGCTTTAGCGTTAAAAAAGGCGAAATTTTTGGTATCTTGGGCCCGAACGGTGCCGGCAAGACAACCACACTGGAGATGATGGAGACTTTGCGTCCGATTGACTCAGGCGAAGTTACTATCGATGGTGTCGACGTCAAGAAAGATGCTCAAAAGATCAAGTATCTTATCGGCGTTCAACCCCAATCGCCCGCGTTTCAAGATAAGACGCGACTGAGCGAAGTGATTGAGCTGTTTGCGGCTGCATACGGCGAAAAGGTTGATCCCATGGAATTTCTGCGTGATGTCGAACTAGAGGATAAAGCAAACAGCTATGTTGAAAATCTATCCGGCGGGCAGAAGCAGCGGCTTTCTATCACAACCGCGTTGGTCCACGGGCCGAAAGTCTTTTTCCTTGACGAGCCAACCACAGGGCTTGACCCGCAGGCGCGCCGGCATCTGTGGGAGTTGATCAAAAAAGTCCGCGATAAAGGCATTAGTGTCATTATGACGACTCACTATATGGACGAGGCCGAAATTCTCTGTGATCGTATAGCGATCATGGACAATGGCAAAATTGTCGCGATCGATACGCCAAAAAATCTGATCAAGCAGCTTATCGGGCGTGGTTTTAAAAAGAAGCAGCAAGTCGAACAGGCAAACCTAGAAGATGTCTTTATCGATCTGACCGGCAAGGAGCTCCGAGATGGCCAATAATTTGAAACGTTCACTGAGTACAGTACTGACCTTTACCCGTATTGACACCAAGCGGTTTTTCCGTGATAAACTTGCGATCTTCTTCGTCGTTATTTTTCCGCTGATCTTTTTATTTGTTTTTGGAAGCCTGAACAGCGGTAATAATGACATTTCGTTTGACGTGGCCGTGATTAACGAGTCCGAGACAAGTTTTGCGAAAGATTTTGTTACGAACACTGAAAAAAGCGAAGTTTTGAAGGTAAATAAAGAAATATCGTCGCTCGATCAGGCAAAGGAAAAGATGAGCCGGTCGGAAATTGACGCCGCAATCATACTTCCCAAAGACTTTGGTGAGATGAAGGCCGGCCAAACCATTCCAAGCGGCGAGGCCGAAGTCGTGTACACGCAAAATAACGAACAATCAGGCCGTGCCCTGGGCAGTATCCTTGATGCGCAGTTCAAGCAATTGAATGGGCAGTTCGTCAGTCAGGAAACGCCGTTTAGTGTTAAAACAGAGCAGCTTAACGAGAAAAGTCTGACTGCCTTTGACTATACCTTTGCCGGCCTACTCGGATTTGCGATCATCGGAATGGGTATTTTTGGTCCGGTGAATGTATTTCCGGAACTGAAAAAGATGGGCGTGCTTCGCCGACTCAGCACCACTCCGCTTCGGGTTTGGCAGTATTTTCTGGCAGAGATGATCGGCCAAGCCTTGATCGGTTTACTGAGTATTGCCGTCATGTTTGCCGTGGCGATGACCGTGTTCAAACTGCAAATTGTCGGTAACTTCTTTGAGCTGGCGATTTTCCTGGTGCTTGGAATTATCACGATCCTGGGAATCGGCTTGGCGATCGGCGGGTGGGCGCGAAATGAGCGCCAAGCGGCGCCGCTATCCAATATCGTCGTCTTCCCGATGATGTTTTTGTCGGGTACCTTTTTCCCAAGGTATATCATGCCAGAGTGGCTGCAGAGTATCTCGAGCATCTTGCCGCTAACCCCGATCATTGATGGTATCAGGCTGATTACGACAGAAGGAAAGCATCTTATCGATATCTTACCGCAACTGGGACTTATTGGTATCTGGTTGGTCGTCATCTACTTCATAGCCTTCAAGGTATTCCGCTGGGAATAACAGACATACCTAAGGTATAATAGACGTATGAGACAAATCACCCATGAGGCGGTGCAACATCTTGCACAGCTTAGCAGTTTGCAATTATCAAACGATGAGGTAGATAATTTGCAAAAAGATATCTCTAATATTCTTGGCTATATTGAACAGCTTGGCCAGCTTGACACGAGCCACGTTGCCCCGACCTACCAAGTAACCGGGTTGAGTAATGTTTGGCGGGACGATGTCGTTAGTAGCGGCGAGATTGATCGTGAAGAGCTCCTTGCGCTGACAACGGAAACTCATGATCATCAGATTAAAGTACCGAAAGTTATATAAGCCATGAGTAAAATTGTAGAGATAGTCGGTGCTGTGGGAAGCGGATCATCAACCGCCCGCCAGCAGGTTGAGGCTGCCATCGAGCGGGCCAAGACGACCAAGGACTATAACGCACTCCTTAGCCTATCGGAGAATCGAGCGTTAGAGCGCGCAGACGCCATTGATAAAAAGATAAAACGCGGCGAAGATGCCGGACAGCTGGCCGGGGTTCCTTTTGTCGTAAAAGATAATTTTCTTGCGTATGGCGCCCCGACGACAGCTGCCAGTAAAATGCTGCAGAACTTTCAGGCGCCCCTGCAGGCAACGGCCGTAGAGCGCCTAGAGGACGAGGGGGCTATTTGTATCGGCAAGGCGAACCTTGACGCATTCGCCCATGGGGGAAGTACTGAAAATTCGGCTTTCGGTCCGACGAAAAACGCAGCAGATACGACAAAGGTGGCGGGGGGAAGCAGTGGCGGTTCAGCTGTCGCGGTCGCCCTTGACATTGTCCCGTTCGCATTGGGGACTGACACGGGCGGGTCGATCCGTCAGCCAGCCAGTTTTAATGGGGTCGTGGGCGTAAAGCCTACCTATGGTGCGGTCAGCCGGTATGGTGTAGTGGCCATGGCAAGCAGTACGGACACTATTGGTTGTTTGACAAACACTATTGAGGACGCCGAACTCGTCATGGATATTATAAGTGGCCGTGATATAAACGATATGACGACGCTGCCTGACTTCTTTACTCCCGTAGTGGCGCCAAAGCCGGCACAAAAAATTGGCCTCATTAAAGAATCTATGGGTAGCGCCACCGATCCTGAGGTGCGGGCACGCATCCTTGAGTATGCTGAAACGTTAAAGGCTGCGGGTCATATTGTCGAGGAAGTAAGTATGCCGATTTTGGAGCATGCCGTGGCAATGTACTATGTAATCGTACCGGCGGAGGTAAGCAGCAATCTTGCCCGCTATGACGGGGTCCGTTATGGGCACCGGGCGACCAATGCGGCAACGCTCGCTGAATTATACGGCAGAACGCGTGACGAAGGATTTGTAACCGAAAACAAGCGTCGTATCATGATCGGCAGTTACGTTCTTTCAAGCGGCTACTTCGATGCTTATTACCAGCAGGCACAAAAGGCGCGTACTCTTCTCATCGATGCCTACACTATTCTGTTCGATAGCTACGATGTTCTTTTGACGCCTGTGGCGCCTATGCCGGCTTTTGGGATCGGCGAAAAGGCAGAGGATCCGGTTCAGATGTATCTGACTGACCTGATGACGGTAGGGCCTAGCTTGGCGGGATTGCCAGCGATGAGTATCCCGGCCGGCCATACGGATGCGGGCCTCCCTGTAGGGGCGCAGCTCGTTGGGCCCGCAAGAAGCGACGCGGCGTTGCTGGCATTAGCTAAAACGATCGGAGATAAATAGGATGGACGGAACCTTACTTGCGTTTTTCATAGGTATTTTAGTTGTTGGAATCCTTCTCATTGTGGTGATGACAATCACAAAAAAGGGTCCGGCCCAACTTGATGTCGATAAATACCGTTTAAAGTGGCTATCGATCGAGCAGCAGCTAAAAAAAGAGGACCCGCATACTTGCCAAATGGTTGTGTTGAATGCCGACAAATTATTGGATCAAGCGCTCCGTGAACGGGGGATCAAGGGCCAGACAATGGGGGAGCGGATGAAAACACTTCAGGGAACCTGGTCGAATGCTAACGCTGTCTGGTCGGCCCACAAGCTACGCAACCAGATAGCGCATGAGTCTGACGTTGCGGTTTCGTATGATGATGCCCGCCGGGCACTGGCCGCTTTCAAGCAGGCCTTAAAAGACGTAGGAGCAATTTAATGGTAGCTGATGAAGTGCTTGATAAGTATGAAATGACGATTGGTATAGAGTGTCATGTTCAGTTGGCCACGGCGACAAAACTGTTCAGCTCGGCGGACAATGACGCCAGGGACAAGGCGCCTAATAGTGTCGTGAGCGCGATCGACTATGGGCTTCCTGGAATGCTTCCCGTGCTTAACCGCCAGGCGGTTGATCTTGCGATTAAGGCCGCGAAGGCGTTAAACGCCAAGGTTGCGAAAGTAAGCCGTTTTGATCGAAAACATTATTTTTATCCAGATTTGCCGAAGGGATATCAAACGACCCAGATGTACGAGCCGATTATCCTGGCCGGATATGTTGACGCGCCGCTAGAAGACGGGAGTTCGGTCCATGTTCGGGTTCATCACGCCCACATGGAAGAGGATGCGGGCAAATTAACCCATTTTGATGGATATAGCCTCGTCGATCTTAACCGGGCAGGCACGCCACTGATTGAAATTGTTTCAGAACCCGATATCCATTCTGCTTTGGAGGCCAAAGCCTATGCGACCGAGTTGTACCACTTAATGACCTACGCCGGAGTGACTCACGGCGACCTTTACCACGGTAATATGCGGTTTGACGTTAATATTTCTGTTGCCCTCAGGGGTGCAGAAAAGTTGGGTACACGGGCGGAAGTAAAAAACCTGAATTCATTTAAGAGCGTCGAAAAGGCCGCCGAATACGAGTTTCGCCGTCAGGTAGCTTTGCTGGAAAAGGGCGAAAAGGTTGTTCAAGAGACCCGTGGGTGGGACGATGTCAGGCAAGTGACCACTAGTCAGCGGAGCAAAGAGGACGCCCAGGATTATCGCTACATGCCGGACGCCGATATTCCTCCGATTGTGCTGACCGACGAAGAGATCGCAAATATCCAGGCAACCGTTCCAGCCCTGCCGTCATTTTATCGTGAGTCCTGGAAGGCCTTAGGACTGGATGCAACGGTAGTCAATGCGTTGCTGGCATCTCGACCCCTTAGTGAACTCATACAGCGGCTATTCGAAAAAAATGGCGAGAGTGTCGCCCGGCGAACCGCGCTTTGGTATTTGGCGAGCGTGTCTAGCGAACATGAAGAGAATATTTTTGACGATAAGATTCCTGACAGTCACTACGCTGAACTGACGGCGATGGTCGACAACGCCGAACTGAGTTCGACGGCGGCAAAAGAAGTATTCTTCGCCATGCTGAAGACGCAACATCCGCCCCGCTCTATCGCCGAAGAAAAAAACTTGCTTCAGGTAAGCGATGAAAGTGCTATCGCTGCTATTGTTGACGAAGTCCTGGCGGATCCAGCCAGCGCAAAATCTCTGGAGGACATTCGGGCGGGTAAAGATAAGGCCATCGGCTATCTCGTCGGACAGATTATGAAAAAGTCCCAAGGCAAAGCCAACCCGGCCCTGGCACAGAAACTCATTAAAGAACGTCTATAATTCAAGGAGGAATCATGAGCCGACCAACAAAAGCAATCATTGCCGCGGCTGGGTTTGGAACACGTTTTTTACCACAGACGAAAGCTATGCCGAAAGAGATGATTCCCTTGATTGACAAGCCGATTATCCAGTATGTAGTTGAAGAACTGGCCGAGGCGGGAATCAAGGATATCATCATTGTCGGGAGTAGTAATAAGCGGGCGATCGAGGATCACTTTGACGTTCCAAACCCGGACTTGCTGGGTAATCTCCGGGCTGGGGGGCCTAAGAAAGCTCCATTGATCGAAGAACTGGAGCAGCTATCGAATTTGGCGAATTTCATTTACGTCAGGCAGAAAGGACCGTATGGCAATGCCTCGCCTCTGATGAGTGCGGCACACCTTATTAATCCTGACGAGTCGTTCATTTATACCTGGGCCGATGATTTTATCCTGGCGTCCCCAAGCAGATTCAAGCAGATGATTGCAATCCACGAAAAACAAGGCGGCGGGGCGGTGCTATCGTGCAAGCGAGTAGCTTCGGATGCAGAGTATGACCGTTATGGCATTGCGGCCGGTGAGGTGATCGAAGATGGGTTGATGAAAATGGCACGTATTGTCGAAAAACCAGGCAAGGCTAACGCACCTTCGAATCTCGCATCGGTAAGCAGCTATTTACTCAATGGCCACTTTTTTGGATACCTTGAGGAAGCTTTCGAGGCATTTGATGGCGTGGGAGAGTTTACCTTTCAGCCGATCATGCAGCGGATGATTGACGATAACCATGAATATTACGCCTACGAGATTCAAAATGGTTCCTACTACGATACCGGTGATAAATTAGAATACCTTAAAACGGTGATTGATTTTGGCTTGGCGCACGAGGAGCTGGGGCCTGATCTTTTAAAGCATATCCAGTCAAAACTTCGGGAGTAATTTGCCTCCTTGCGCCAGTCGGATTACAATAGAAACTACATAAATAAATATATCCAAGGAGGGATCATATGGGTTGGTTAGGGTGGATTGTACTGGGTGGCCTGGCTGGCTGGGTTGCCACCATGATCATGAAAGAGGAGGGCGGACTTCTTAAGAATATCCTGCTCGGTGTCATCGGTGGGCTAATCGGCGGTGGAGTGGTCGAGATGCTTGGTGGAAGTGGTGTCAGTGGTTTTAATCTTTACAGTTTTGCCGTGGCACTCCTCGGAGCGATCGCCTTAATTTGGATCGTCCGGTTGATTACGGGAAAGAAGGCTAAATAGCTTGATGGATTGGTCGCAAATTCTGGTTATTATTCTGTCGATTTTCCTGGCTATTTTCCTCTTGCTCGGAATCGTACTTGCTATTATGCTGATTCGGATCACTCGCCAAATTAAGGCAGTGACAGATTCGGCCCGAACAACAGCCGAACATATTGAACATGCAGTGGCGACCTTTAGCCGGGTGACGTCGCCGACGGTTTTGCTGCGCAAACTGTCCAAGCTCAGGCGAAGGCGAAAGCAAGGAGGAGAGGATGTCTAAAAGTAAGCTTGCACTCGGGGCTATCATCGGTGCAGTTGCAGGGGTGATCGCGGGGTTCCTGACCGCTCCTAAAGCAGGCAAGCGTACCCGTGCCGACCTGAAGCGCCGTGCGGAAGAAATAAAAGAAGACGCCGTGAAGCAGGCAAAAAAGCTGAAAGATAAATAATGCCAATCATGAAAGCCGTTAAAAAGGTAGTCAAAAAAATGAAGTCTGATGGCGAGCGTGATGCGCGTCAAAGTGTGCTTGAGGACTTATTTTATGACTTTAATCGCAGCCGTGTCGAAATATATAAAATGAACTTCGTCCGGGGACTATTTTTTGGTCTGGGCAGTGTTTTAGGGGGAACGGTTCTTATCGCCCTGCTTGCATGGATACTTAGTTTTTTTGTGGAACTTCCAGGGATTGGCCAGCCTGCTGAAAAAATACAGCAGACAATCCAAACCGACAAGCAATAAGGCTTCGTTGTAAACAATACGGGTTCGCGTGCCTCGTTTTGCTTGCTATACTAGAAGTAATATGGGGGTACAGACTGAGAACAAGGCCGTTGTAACACGGCCACTCCAGGCGTCTGATTACGTGCATTTGCATAATCATACGCACCATAGCCTGCTGGATGGCTTAAGCAAGATTCCGGATCTTATTAACCGTGTCAAAGAACTTGGCATGGAAGCGGTGGCGATGACCGACCATGGGACGATGTCTGGGACGGTTGAGTTTTACAAGGAAGCCAAGGACGCCGGTATCAAACCGATTATCGGCATGGAAGCCTATGTCGCCGCCCGCTCCCGTCATGACCGTGACCCGGCCAAAGACAAGGCCCGGTATCACCTGATACTCCTGGCAATGAACGAGACGGGATATAAAAACCTGATGATGCTTTCCAGTAAAGCCAATCTGGAGGGGATGTATTATAAACCCCGTATCGATCATGAACTGCTAGGGCAGTACAATGAAGGCATTATTGCACTTTCTGCTTGTGCCAGCGGTGAAGTCGGTGAAAATCTGCGGCTGGATAATTATGAAGAGGCTAAAAAGATCGCCGCCTGGTACAAGTCGGTATTCGGCGACCGTTATTACCTGGAGCTGCAGGATCACGGCCATCCCGATGCCCCCGCTCAGTGGGACGTGCAGGTAAAGATAAATCAATACCTCGAAAAGCTCTCTGAGGAACTTGATATTCCCTGTGTGGTGACGAGCGACGGGCACTATTTGACGCATGATGATCAGGATGCGCACGAGATTCTCCTTTGCGTGGGGACCGGGTCCTTTCTTTCCGACGAAAAACGCATGAGTTTAAAGGATTTTGAACTCCATGTAACGGACCCAATGGAAATTATCGGACGCTGGAACAAGACTCATCCCGAGGCCGTAGCAAATACCAAGGCGATCGCCGATAGATGTAATGTCGAACTTGACCTGGGGAAAATCCTTATTCCTAAATTTCCCGTGCCAAGTGGCGAAACGGAAAAGAGTTATCTCGACAAGCTTGTTTACCAGGGCCTCGCAGTTCGCTATAACGGCAAGACCCCCGAAGAAGTGGCTAATCTAACGCTGGAAGACATCCGCCCCTCTCTCGCCGAAACTATCGTTGAACGGCTAGATATGGAGCTGGATGTACTGGATCGAATGGGATATAACGGCTATTTCCTCATCGTTCAGGACTTCATTAACTGGGGAAAATCCCAGGGAATCATCTTTGGTCCGGGTCGTGGTAGCGCGGCCGGATCTATCATTGCTTATGCGTTGAATATTACGGATCTTGATCCTTTGAAGTACGATCTGCTGTTTGAGCGTTTCCTCAATCCAGACCGTATCAGCATGCCGGATATCGACATCGATATTCAGGATACGCGCCGTGATGAGGTCATTAAATATTGCGCTGACAAGTATGGGGATTCGCGGGTGGCGAATATCGTCACGTTCGGTAAGATGGCTGCCCGTGCGGCGGTGCGTGACGTCGCGCGCGTACTCCAGGTACCATATGCCGAGGCCGACCGTCTTTCAAAGATGATCCCCCCACCAGTTCAGGGGCGACACATTCCCTTAAAGGTCAGTGTCGAAAAAGACGTCGACCTTAAAAAGGAGTATGAGTCGAACCCAACGGCTAAACAGGTATTTGACTATGCTATACGACTTGAGGGGACGATCCGCTCGCATGGTATTCATGCTGCCGGCGTGGTGATTGCGCCGGATGATATCGTCAAATATGCACCGCTGGAAATGGCGCAAAAAGGCGTAGTATCGACCCAATATCCGATGGGTCCGGTCGAAGAGCTCGGACTGCTTAAAATGGATTTTCTCGGACTTTCCAACCTGACGATTATCAATAATGCGCTCCGAATTATTAAGAAGGTATATAAAACAGAGATCGATCTTTCGACCCTGCCGTTAGATGACGTAAAAACATACGAGCTATTCCAGCGCGGTGATACGACAGGTGTGTTCCAGCTTGAATCTGCCGGTATGAAACGCTATCTCCGCGAACTGAAACCCACCGTGTTCGAAGACATTATCGCTATGGTGGCCTTGTACCGCCCAGGGCCAATGCAGTTTATTGATAGCTTTATTCGTCGAAAACACGGACAAGAGGAGATCACGTATCTTCATGGTGGCATGGAAAACTCCCTTAAGAACACCTATGGTATTCTCGTTTACCAGGAGCAGTTCATGCAGATTTCCAAAGAATGGTGTGGATTTACCGGTGGTCAGGCCGATACGCTCCGTAAAGCCGTCGGTAAGAAAAAAATCGATCTCATGCAGAAGGTCAAGCCGGAGTTTGTCGAGGGGGCAATTAAAGTAGGGGGAGCGACCAAGGAAATTGCCGAGACGTTTTGGGATCAGCTTGAGGAGTTTGCCAATTACTGTTTCAACAAGTCGCATGCGGCGTGCTATGGCTTGATCTCTTATTGGACGGCGTATCTAAAGGCTCACTATCCAGACGCCTTCATGGCGGCGCTTATGACCAGCGATCAGGACGATATCGACCGCTTGGCCATAGAAATTACCGAATGCAAGCACATGGGACTAAAGGTGTTATCGCCGGATATCAATGAATCATACGTAGAGTTTGCAGTGGTACCGAATGAAAATACGATCCGCTTTGGCATGGCGGCTATCAAGGGAGTCGGTGTCGGCGCCGTGGAGGAAGTGCTTCGGGCAAGGGAGGAAGGAAAATTCACGAGCGTCGAAGATTTTGCAAAACGGGTCTCGACCACCAAATTCAATAAAAAAGCCTGGGACTCGCTAATTAGATCCGGTGGCTTTGATGCGATGGGCGACCGCTCGGACCTTTTATTCAACCTCGAGACGATCCAAGCTTATGCCAGTAAGATTCAAAAAGAAGCCTTAAGCGGCCAAACGGATTTATTTGGCGGCATGGCGGACATGGCAAGTATTCAACCAAGCATCAATCTACAAGCCGCGCCGCTCAAGCACACGCAAAAAGAACGGCTGACGTGGGAGCGCGAGCTGCTCGGGCTTTATATCAGCGCGCACCCACTTGATAACTATGACGCGTATTTTGAAGAGCAAACCATTCCACTGGCACGCATGACGCCCGAGGTCGATGGTAAGAAGGCTACGATCGGCGGCCTTGTCACAACGGTCCGCACAATTATTACCAAATCAGGGACCAAAATGGCATTTCTTGGCCTTGAGGACAAATCCGGAGAGGGTGAGATAATCGTGTTCCCGAACCTATACGAGCAGATAGGTGCCAAGTTGGTTCAGGATGCGGTCGTCAGGGCGACGGGTAAAGTAAGTGCGCGTGACCGGGATGGGAACTTGGGTAGCGAGGCTAAAATGATAGCCGATGAAATCGTTATCGTGACCGATGAAGAGCTGCGAACCTATGAATCGACCGGCCGCAAGATGGAAGCACCGAAAGCCGACGGCAAAGTTCGTGCGATGCGAGTCTCGTCATCGGGTACCAAGAGTGTATCCGGCCCAACAAAAAAACAACCGTCCCCAGCGGCTGCCCCGCCCCGGCCCGTGATGGACATTCCGCCGGTTAAAAAACTTTTCGTGCACGTGAAGAATCCTGACGATACCCAGGCTTTAGTAGACCTCAAGAAAACCTGCAGCAGCTTTAGCGGTAATACCGATATCGTGCTGGTTCTGGGGGCAGACAAGAAGTCGGCGATTAAACTGCCTTTTCGGGTTGATGCGAGCGATACGCTCATAGGTGAACTGGTCAAACTCCTCGGTGAAGATTCCGTCATCTTAAAATAGGTATTGACTTTTATTTAGTATTATGTTATATTTGAAAAATCGCACCTTTAGAGTGCGCGAAGAGATGAGGTAGCCCATGCTTCCCATGCCCGTCACCGCCCTCCCGGGGAACGCTGAGGCCATGGCCGACTCGGTCAACCTGAGCGAACACCGGGGGCGGGTGGTCGAGATCGTGACCGCGTCCGGCTCCACCTACTGGGTGGTGCCGCTGGCCACCAGGACCACGTTCCGCCGCCGCGGTGTGACCTGCGTGCGCGGCCTGTCGATCACCACCAACAGCGAGACGGTCAACCGGTTCCCCACCGACCCCACCGCGCTGGAGGCCGTGAACACCGTCCGCACCGGGCAGCCCTGGCGCTTCGGCGACAAGGGCACCACCAGCAACGTGCGGTCGGTCCGGGTCCTCTAGGGGACCTGTGGATCCGCCAAGCGACGCGTCTGTCGCTTGGCGGATCCCGCCCCCTCATCTCTTCCGTTAGTTCCATAGTTGTATGTACTATGCTGATGAGCTGGAAACAGCGAAAACTAACGCAGCGATAAGGCGTAAAGAGCGATACCGGTCGCGACACTGACGTTAAACGACTCTTTCCTGCCCCTCATGGGAATTTCAAGTAAAACATCACAACGAGAGCGAAGTTCGGCGGAAATACCTGCAATCTCCTCGCCAAGCAGTAGGGCGATTTTTTCAGGAGGACGGTATGTATCAAGAAGCTGCGACTTTGAATCCTGTTCGAGCCCTACTATGACAAAGCCCTCCTGTCTGAGAATTTCAAGATCAGGTATTTCCTGATAGATAAACGGCACCATTGTCTCCGCGCCCAGCGCCGTCTTATGTATCTGGGCTGCCAGTTTGGCCGCGATATGCGGAAGCCGCGTATCATGCGGAATCGAGGGGTAAGGAGTATACCCAGTAAGCAGGAGACGAGAAACACCGAATCCTTCGCAGGTGCGGAAAATAGCCCCTACGTTATGTGTGGAACGGATATTATGGGCGATGACGACAATCTCTGGCATGCGCTCCAAGTATACCACTATAAAACGCTCGTGTTTTCTGCTAGGATGAGGATAGTGGACGAAGAAAAAGTACAACAGCGTCGTCGCGAGCAGGACGAGCAGTCAACCAAGCAGCGCGCTGCAATTTTAGGATTGCAGTATGTTGATACGCGCGAAATAGAGGCGACACTGCCGCTTGCTAAAGATGTACTTACAGTCGAGGATATGTATAAAGGGCATATAGTCCCGCTTGCAGCCGGCGACGAGCAGCAGGCATATGCTTTCGGCGTCACCAGCCAAACGCCCCAGTCACTTATCAGGAAGATGCAGTCTGAATATAGCGACCGGGGCGAAGTCTCGCAGTACGTATTGATTAGCGACAGTGGCTTCAGGGCGCTGATGCAGCGTTACGATCCGCCAAAGCAGATTATTTATGATGATATTGAAATTGCGAAAGAAGGCGACAGCGATACGCTGGCCCAGGTGAGCCAAACCCTTAACTCCGTCGGGAGCGAGCAGGTATTTGACTATCTGATCGACCAGGCGGACAAACTGGGGGCGAGTGACATTCATATCGAGAATGAACGAACGACGATCCGGATCCGCATGCGTGTTGACGGTGCGCTCCATCCCGTGGCCAATCTGGACAAAGACCGTTACCGGGTCATCATGGGCGAACTCGCCTCGCGGGCTAATATTTCGACGGCCGCTGCCGAGTCCCAGTCCGGCCACATGCAAAAGGAGATTACGAGGGATGGCGCGACGCATCTCTTGAATCTGCGTGTCGAAACAGTTCCGACCCTCTATGGTCAGGATGCGGTACTGCGTCTGTTTAACTTTGACGAAACGCTGCTAAACCTTGATCTTCTTGGTATTCCGGATGCCCAACGCGAAGAAATCGACGAAATCATCAGCCACCCGCGTGGTATGGTGTTGATGGTGGGCCCGACTGGTTCGGGTAAGTCAACCACTCTTTATAGTATGCTGAATGCTCTTAATACTTTGGATCGTAAGTTGATCACGCTGGAGGATCCGATCGAGTATGGGCTGACGGGTATTTCACAGATACCGATTAATACTACTGGGGGTCAAAGCTTTGCCGACGGGCTTCGCAGTGTGCTGCGTCTCGACCCGGACGTAGTGATGGTGGGGGAGATTAGGGATCAGGATACCGCGCGCACTGCCATTCAGGCATCAATTACGGGCCACTTGGTGCTTTCCAGCTTTCACGCCAATTCGACCAGCGCCGCGTTTAGTCGCATGATTGACCTCATCGGTGTCAATCCGATCTTTAGCTCTGCGATTCGCCTGCTGATCGCGCAGCGTCTGGTAAGGAAGCTTCATGACGAGACCAAGGAAGAGTATGAACCCGATGAAGCCACCAGAAAGTATGTCCGGGATGTCCTGAAGGATTTGCCGGAGGGGATAGAGAAACCCGACTTTGATAATTTCAAACTTTGGCGTCCTGTTCCCTCGGATGAAGTACCGTTTGGCTATAAGGGTCGCGTGGTGATCATGGAGCAAATGGTCGTGAACGAAGATGTCCAGAAGTTCATCAGGGGCGATGTCAAGGACGTCTATACCGAGGCCATCGAGGAAGCTGCTAAAAAAGGCGGCATGCTAACGCTTCTTCAGGTAGGTGTACTGGCCGCGCTGCGCGGCGAGACCACGCTAGAAGAAGTAAATCGGGTCATTTAACCCTTTAAAAACAAACCCATATATGGTATAGTGGGTAGTTGATTGTAGATATAAACGAGTAAAGTGAGATAATAATGAGTTTTGCGCTAATCAAAAAAGTGAATGACGAGCAGAAAAAGGCCGGTGTTGTTGATGCTCGCAGTGGTGATACCGTCCGTGTTCATCAGAAAATCAAGGAAGGCAACAAAGAGCGAATTCAGATCTTTGAAGGCGTGGTGATTCGTACCGACCGCAAGGATTCGCATACTTCACGTATCACTGTCCGCAAGGTAACGAGTGGTGTCGGCGTGGAAAAAAGCTTCCTGCTGCACAGCCCGCTCGTCGCAAAGGTAGAGATCGTTCGCCGCGCCAAAGTACGCCGCAACTATCTGTCGTTCCTCCGAAACCGCAGCGGTAAGAGCGCTCGCCTTACTAATAAAGACTTTGACCGCGAAGCCGTCAATAAGGTTGCAGAGACGCCTAAAGCCGAACCAAAGAACGAAGAAGCAGACAAGGCTGAATAATTCGATAGCCAAAATCGGACGCCTCCTTACCGGGAGGCGTTTTTGTTTTAGCGTACAATAGGATTATGATTGTCGGAATTGATGAGGTCGGACGTGGGGCTTGGGCGGGGCCGCTGGTAGTTGGCGCGGTGCTGCTTGGGGGTGTGACGATCGAGGGGCTAACCGACAGCAAGAAGTTGACGAAAAAACAGCGCATGGCGCTTGATCTCGAGATCCGGCAAAAAGCGAAAGCGGTGGGGATTGGCTGGGTGAGTGCCAAGCAGATCGATCAGATCGGCCTATCACCTGCATTAAAACTGGCGGCTGCCCGGGCCCTCGTCCATATCCGTCACGAGTATAGGGAAATTATTATCGACGGAACGATTCGCTTAGTTGAAGATCCGCGAGTGACACTGATGAAAAAGGCCGATCTTTTAATTCCGAGTGTTTCGGCGGCTTCGATCGTCGCAAAGGTTGCACGGGATAATTATATGGGACATCTTGACGGTGTTTTTTCGGGGTACAAATTCAAAAACCATGTTGGCTACGGCACGGCGGCTCATCGAAGCGCAATTAAGGAGCTGGGCGTGACACCGCTTCACCGGTTGTCGTTTATGCCCCTCAGGCATTATTCCCCGTCTAAATCACCGGCGAAACAGGTCTCCACCGGCGGTTTGGCGGAGGGAGTCGTGGCTTCTACCCTAGAGGCGCGTGGACACCGTATTTTGGAACGCAACTGGCGGACGAAATACTGCGAAATTGATATCATATCCGAGCATGCGGGGGTGATTTATTTTACTGAGGTCAAGTACCGAAAGAGTGACAGCCATGGAGACGGACTGGCGGCTATTACGCCGACAAAACTTCGCCAAATGAGATTTGCCGCGCAGCTTTACATAGCAAAAAATCCTGGTTCGCATATGTACGATCAGCAGCTGGCTGCCGCAAACGCCACTGGACGGCCACCTCGTTTAGTTGAGTTTTTAGAGCTTGCGTAGTGCACGTACCACGGCTGTCGTATCGCGTTCGAGCAAGCTGACACGGCCCTCGATATCACTGATGCCCATAGAGATGACTCGTGCGAGTGCCGGTGTATCCCGCATAGAAGCAAAAAAGGTCTTGTATTCGTTGTATTCGTCGCGTGTGCGCAAGACGTTTCCAACGAGACGGGGCAGCATATCATAGCTTTTATCCCCGGCAAACGTTTTCTCAATCCAGTCCCAATTATCTCTCATCCACTGCCATGCTAATGCTCGTCCGTGACGTCCTTTGATGATGTAGGCCATCCAATGGATTGCGTCCTGGGGCCGAACTGTCCGGGCATCAGGGATGAAACTGAGGAGTTGTCTGATCTGCGCCTGGTTGTTTGTTTGGGCAAGTCCCAGGATGATATCGTCCCGAAGGTCCGCGGCGGGAGCCGCACGATATTTATCGATGAGAGCCACAAAAATGCTTTCATCTTTCGTGTGGCGGAGAACCGCTCCAATAATAAGCGGGCGGAGCTCTGGCTCGAGATCGTCCACTGCCGCAGCCTGGTAAAGATCAATGGCCGAAGCGACAGCATCGGGATCGTCACCGTAAAGCATGGCGGCAATGACATTAGAACGCAGCTTCGTGTCTTCGTCACTTTCCCCGTCTTTAGTGTGCCAGCCCAACCGCTGGTATTGTGCCTGTGCTAAACGGACGGCCAGCTGCTTTAGATGCGCCTCGCTTAGTTTGTCGTCTTCGACGAATAGTTTGAGTTCACTCAGTGCCAGATTCACCACGTCCCAGACGGCTTGGTTAGCCTCGCCTCTATAGGCTTGGAGGGCGGGGATAAGTTGGGCGGTGGAGATTTCCCCCGCTCGGGCCAGCAATGTTTGTTCTTGGAGAAGCTGAAGCCTATCGAGGGCCGACAAGCTATCGATCTGAGAAAGGAGTTTCTGCAGGATGGGCTTGCTATAGTTTGTAACGAAATGGGCTGTATTACCGACATTAAGACGGGGGAGGTCATCTGCGGTGAACTCGACGGTAGCCGAGGAAGTTTCGAAGAGCTTCGGCAGCCCCGGTGCGCTTAAGGGGACCGGCCAAACGGCCTCGGAGGGACCATGAGGGCCAATGAAAAAACGTTTCTGCGTCAAAGTAACCTCGCCACCACTGTCCACGACACTGACGACTGGATATCCAGGCTGAGATAGCCAGACGGTCATCAATCCGCTGATATCATTGTGGCTGGTGGTGCCGATCGCACGCCACAGGTCATCTGCTTCTGTGTTGGCATACGCATGGTGCTTGAAATACTGTTTCAGGCCTTCTCTGAAGTCGGCCTCTCCCACATAGTGTTGAAGCATGCGCAGGAGCCGCGCGCCTTTGGCATAGACGATCGCACTGTCAAAAAGGGTGCTTATCTCGTCGGGATGATTAACGCCGGTTCGAACCGCCTGTACGCCGTCGATCGCGTCGCGTCTTAGAGCGAGCAAATTGCGGAAGTTTGACATTTCGAGCCAGACATTCCATTCCGGATGAAGCGCGTCGAGAGCAACATACTCCATAAGCGTCGCAAAACTCTCATTTAACCAGAGGTCATCCCACCACTTCATTGTCACCAGATTGCCGAACCATTGGTGGCTTAGCTCGTGAGCGACGACCCTTGCTACGTACTGCTTGCTGCTAACAGAACTTGTTTTCGGATGAGCCAACAGCGCGACTTCGCGGTACGTGATCAGTCCCCAGTTCTCCATAGCGCCAGCGGTAAAATCAGGGAGGGCCACGTGATCGGATTTTGGCAGTGGATAAGGCGTTCCGAAATAGTCGTCGAAGAATTCGATTGTATCGAGGGCGTGTTTCAGTGCAAAATCAAGCATTTCGGGGCTTTGAGCGGGAGTTGCCCAGACATTTACCTCAATGTCTCGGCTCGTAACGGCAGTTTTTTTGTGTAGTTCCCCGATAACCCAGGCGAGCAAGTAGGCACTCATGCGCGGCGTGGTGGCAAAGGTCGTCACGAGACGGTCATGTTCCCGGGTCTGTGTTTTAACAGGCATATTACCAAGCACTGTAACACCAGCCTCGGTGGTGAGCGTCACGTCAAATGTCGCCTTCGCCTCGGGCTCGTCGATACAAGGAAACACCTCTCTGGCGTGATGGCTTTCGAATTGGGTGGCGAGCAACTCCTTCTTTTTCCCGTCATGGTCAAAATAACAGGGGTACATGCCGTGCATCGCATCGGTGATTGTGCCGTTAAACGCGATGACGGCGACATGCTTGCCGGTTTTTAGGTCGGGATGAGTAATTGTTAGCTCGTCATTTTCGTCGGTGTTGAACGCAGCTTTTTTCCCGTCAATGGTAACAGATTCGATTGTCAGGGACTTGGCGTGAACGCTAAATAGCCTGGAATCCGTCGGGAGCGAGCCGTTAATTGTGACGACTCCTTGAAACGACCGATCCTCCCGCCTGATATCAAGTGAGAGTGCATAATGATCGGGGATGAACTGTGAAGCGAGGCGACTAACGTGGGACATATTCTCTATTGTAACAAAGGTATAATTGCATTATGAACATATATAAAAAAAGACGGATGATGGCAGGGCTTATTATTGCGCTCGGGATAGTCGCTGGCATTATCCTTCATCCTGCAATGTGGGAAGGGCAGCCCCAGCCAAGCGACACCACTGTAGAAGTGATGACGGGCGATGCGGCCAAAGCGTTAGCTAGCCTGGAGGTAAAAGGGCGTGCACCAAAGTCAGGGTATTCAAGGACCCAATTCGGTGATGGTTGGACGCTGGTCGGGGCGTGTGATACCCGTAACATTATCCTTGCGCGTGATCTTCAGGATGAGGTTGTGATAGATTGCAAGGTGCAGCGCGGCACCCTTGATGATCCTTACACGGCAAAAACGATCCATTTTCAAAGAGGTGCTTCGACAAGCGATGACGTCCAGATCGACCATGTGGTAGCACTAAGTGATGCCTGGCAAAAGGGCGCCCAGCTGCTGACGCGTGAACAGCGGGAAGCGTTCGCTAATGACCCGTTGGAGCTCCTCGCCGTTGAAGGGGCGGCAAACCAGCAAAAAGGCGATGGAGATGCGGCGACGTGGCTGCCTCCAAACAAGGACTTTCGCTGTCAGTATGTTGCGCGGCAGATTGCGATTAAAAAGAAGTATAAATTATGGGTAACAAACGCTGAAAAAGAGGCGATGATGCGCGTCCTCGCGGCATGCCCCGGTCAGATGCTTCCCGGGGAGTAAGGATAGTTTAGTGCAAAGTTCAATGTCAGTTAGCGAACGTAATGGGTATACTAAGAGTATGGACGAGGTAAATAAATATTTAGAAAAACTTCCGGAAACTCAGCGAAGAGAGCTCGAAAGAATCAGAGCTGAAGTAAAAAGGATGGTTCCCGAGGCTGTCGAAGTAATAAGCTACGGGATGCCGGCTTTTAAGTACGAGGGGAAGTATCTGGTAGGCTACGCAGCCTTTAAAGATCACCTAAGTTTCTTTCCTACTCCTGGTCCGATTGAGACGCTTTCTAACGAACTAACAGAGTTTGAATTGTCGAAAGGGACTATCCAATTTACTCTTGAGCGGCCACTGTCGGACGCCATGGTTCAGAAGCTGGTTACGGAAAGACTCCGCGAAATTACCTCATAACGTGTGATGGTGTTGAATCTGGCGCAGTATAATAGGAAGAGGGGGTGGATATGGCGAAATATAGCAAGAAGGCCCAGGAGAAGGTTGAAGAAACGGTGCATGAAATGAAGCAGGGTACTCTGAAGAGTGGGAAGGATGGCCAGAAGGTAACTAGTCAAAAACAGGCAGTCGCTATCGGTCTTAGTAAGGCTCGAAAGGCGGGCGCCAAGGTGCCAAAAGAGAAGTAATATAAAGCTATGGATTCAAATTACGGCGTACTTATCATCAATTTAATTGTTTCGGCGGTCGTTGGCGCGGGAACGGCGCTGTTTGTAATCGGCCAATACAAAAGCAAGGTTGACCGCATGGAGAAAGACGTCGATAAACTATCAGACCGAAGCGATGTGCTCCGGACTGATACGGATAAACTTTTGGAATTTAAAACGCAGGCGCAAAAGTTCATCGACCGAAGTATTTACAAAGACCAAAGTCCACTTTCGCTAACAGATTTTGGCGAGGAATTAGTAAACGATAGCGGTCTTCGCGAAGTTTTTGACGAGGTAAAGGATGATTTGGCAGAAATGCTCCAGGAAATGGAGCCGACTTCCCAATATGATGTCCAAGAAAAGGCGCGGGCGCTCATGGATAGCCTGGCGGGGTACGAGCCATTTAAAAGGGTGGAAAAATACGCCTTCGACCACGGCAAGGACCTCAATCAAATTTTGCGGGCAGGGGCGATTCTACTGCGCGACTACTACTTTGAAAAACATCCCGAGATTGTAGATCCAAAAGAGGATTGGTAGTGCTGCATTGGTGTTGATCACCTCGATAAGACGCGTCATAAGAAGGACAAGGAGGACGAATGGATTTAGCGGGCAAAAAAATCGTTATTGTAGCTACCGATTACTTCGAAGAAGTGGAACTGACGGACCCCTTAGAACGGCTAACGGATATGGAGGCGTCCGTAGAGGTGGCAGCGCCACACGAGGGCACAATACAGGCGCTTCGGGGAGTGGAACAGGGCCGGGAGATCAAGGTAGACAAGCTGATCAAAGAACTTAATCCGCTGGAGTACGATGCTGTAATAATTCCTGGCGGAGTTGTCAATTCCGATCATCTCAGAACAGATAAGGATGCCCAGGAGTTTGTCCAATCCATGGCGGACGCCGGCAAGCCGGTGGCGGCCATTTGCCATGGGCCGTGGCTTCTCGTCTCCAGCGGACTTGTTGAGGGTAAAACGATTACCAGTAATCTTACGCTAGCAGATGACATTCGAAATGCCGGGGGTAATTGGGTTAATCGGGAGGTGGCGGTTGACGGAGAGCTTATCACCAGTCGAAACCCCGATGACTTGCCAGCCTTTATCCAGATGATTGCGGAAAGTATTAGCAAAAGCAGCGAGGAGTAAATATGAAGAAAAATCAGCATACAATGCAAGACCCTACCACGCAGTACCCGGTAATGGATATTCCTCGTCAGTCCCAGGCCGAGCCTGGCCTGGACGCTGAATTACACCCGAAAGCAGACCACGGCCAGCATAGTTACGAAGGCACGGAACGTCTTAAGGGGCGGCGGGCGCTTATTACCGGAGCTGACTCTGGCATAGGGCGGGCGGTGGCGATAGCGTTTGCGCGTGAAGGCGCGGACGTGATGCTAAACTATCTGCCCGAGGAAGCTGAAGACGCCGAGCAAACGATCAGAATCTGTCAGGAATCAGGAGGAAAAGTAGTCTCCTGCGCTGGCGATATAAGTTCAGAGCAATTTTGCCAAGAACTTGTCGGGCGGACCAAAGATGAGCTAGGGGGAGTGGATATAATCGTGAACAACGCCGGTAAGCAGGTGTATGTTGAGTCAATCGAAGACCTGTCGACCGAACAACTGGAAAAGACATTTAAAACGAATATTTTTTCGATGTTCTGGATCGTGAAAGCAGCCCTGCCTCACCTGCCAAAAGGAGCGTCAATTATAAATACAGCCAGTATCCAAGCATACCAACCCTCGCCCGGATTGCTGGATTACGCATCGACGAAGGCGGCCATCGTGGCTTTCACCCACGGATTTGCCAAACAGGTTGCCTCAAGAGGAATCAGAGTAAACGCGGTGGCTCCCGGGCCGGTTTGGACGCCGTTGCAGCCCAGCCATGGTCAGCCCCAGGAAAAGTTACAAAAATTCGGGCAAGATACTCCACTGGGAAGGGCCGGGCAGCCGGCGGAAGTCGCTCCCGTGTTTGTTTTTCTTGCGTCGCAAGAATCCAGCTACATCACAGGTGAAGTAATAGGCGTAACAGGGGGCAACCACTTGCCTTAAGATTCTAGGGCAACGAGTTCAATATCGAATACGAGGTCAGAGTTAGGGGGAATATTCGCCGCGGCTCGAGCTGATCCATACGCTTGTTCTGAAGGAATGACGAGCCGGCGGATGCCTCCTACTTTCATCCCTGGGACACCTTTAGTCCACCCCTTGATCACTTGACCAAGGCCAAATGTAATGGGCTTCCCAAAGTCGTGCGAGCTTTGAAAAATAGTGCCATCTGCGCATAACGCCCCTGTATAATGTGCCGTTATCGTTGCGTCCTCCGGCACTGTGGCGCCCGTTCCTTCCGACAGGTCAATTACCTGTAGCTCCGGAACGTTACTAACTGGCGTGAAATTGGCCAGCTTCGTACCTTCTAACTTTTTCGTTGATTCGTTCATAATACCTAGTTTACTACGTCTGGCTTTTGCGTGCAGGGCCTAAGGAGGGTAAAATGGTAATAAGGAGGTACTATGGATTTAACGCATTTACGTGATCGCATGCTTAATCTCCGGACGGAGGCTGAGCAACAGCGAAAGGATGCGGTCAAAGCATCGGAAAACGCGCTTTCTTATCGCCAGTCGCAGGACGACACAAGGGCGCAGCAGGCGGATGACCAGGCCGCCAAGTTGAATGCTGACGCGGAACGCCTCGAAGCCCTGGCACTGGAAGTACAGGATGAGATAAACGACAAACAGGAGCAGCTCGCTGACCTGGAGCGGCAGCAGGCCGATCTTCGACGTGACTTTGAGCAGCGTATGGCCGACCTGGAAAAAGCCAAGCAAAATCTTGTCGGGGTTTCAACGACCAGTCTTTTCTTTTAATGAGTGACTTAGAAAAGCAACTATCCATGCCAGCGTCCCAGGCGGCGAGGCGTCTGCTCGGGTGCGAACTCGAACGTATTATCGGTAATGAAACGATAAAAGTGAGAATCGTCGAAGTCGAAGCCTATGATGAAACCGACGCCGCTAGCCATAGTTACAAGGGGAGAACGCCAAGAACTGACGTTATGTTTGGCCCGGCCGGACGCCTATATGTCTACTTCACTTACGGGATGCACTACTGTTGCAACGTGACGGTTGGCAAGGATGGTGAAGGCGCCGCCGTGCTGATCAGGGCGGTCGAACCCATTAAAGGCGAGGCTATAATGGAGCAAAACCGGCAGGGAAAATCAGGTGTGGAGCTGACGAACGGTCCGGCAAAAGTTTGCCAGGCGCTTATGATCGACAAGCAATTGAACGGGCACAACCTTGCAAACGCGCCGCTTACACTTGTCCTTAATCCTGCTTCTGAAGAAGACGTAGTGGTAACAACCCGAATCGGGATTAGCAAGGCGAAAGATGCGCCGCTTCGTTTTTACCTTAAAGATAGTAATTATATTTCCCGAAAATAGTCCTCTTGCAATACTGCATCTGAGGGTATATACTGAGGTCAGTAGATTCCGGCCGGCAGGTCGGATTTTTTGATAAGAAAGGATGAACATGGAAGACATCAACATCAAGCAGCTGACACTGGCAGTCCGCACGATTGCCGAAGAAAAAAACCTCCCGGAAGAGACGGTTCTTTCGGTTATTGAACAAGCGATCGCAGCCGCTTGGCGCCGGGATAACGGCGAGCGCGAGCAGGAGGTCCGGGCGGAGCTGAACGTCAACGACGGAACGGCAAATGTATTTGTTGCCCGCGAAGTTGTCGAGCTGGTTGGAAGCGATGCGGTTGAAATTAGCCTCGAAGACGCCAAGAAGGTGAAAAAAGATGCCGTTATCGGCGACATCATTGAGGAAAAGCACGAGGTAGTATCATTTGGCCGCGTCGCCGCCCAGACAGCAAAGCAGGTCGTCCTGCAGCGTCTCCGTGAGGCCGAGCGAGAAGTGGTGCTTGAGGAGTATGAAGACAAGATCGGAACAATCGTGACCGGCACGGTGCAACGTGTCGAGCCACGCGTGGTTCGGGTTGAACTCGGCAAGGCAGTGGGAATCGTTCCACAAAGCGAGCAGGTACAGGGTGAGTTTTACAGTATCGGCAGCCGCATCAAGGTATTTATCAAGGACATCGAGCGGGATAACCGCGGTCCGCAATTGATTCTCAGCCGGGCCAACGAGGCATTTGTCGAATATCTTTTCCGTCAGGAAGTGCCTGAAATGGAGACTGGTGCCGTCGAGATCAAGGCGATTGCCCGTGAAGCTGGACGCCGCACCAAGCTTGCGGTTAAAAGCAATGTGCCCGGCGTTGATCCGGTCGGTACGTTTGTCGGCGGGCACGGTACCCGTGTCCAGGCGGTCATGAACGAAATCGGCGATCAGGAAAAAATCGACATCGTCACTTTCGACGAGAACCCCGACCAATTCATCCGTAATGCACTCAGCCCCGCCGAAGTCGTCAAGGTAGAAATCGACGAAGCTGCTAAGCATGCCAAGGTGTTTGTATCAGAGGACCAGCAGTCAATTGCCATTGGCCGCGGCGGCCAGAATGTCCGGCTTGCCAGCCGATTGACGGGATATGAACTGGACATCGAAACTTCGGTAGCGGCTCCAAAGCCGAAAGAGGCTCCGGGCCGAAAGAACATCGAAGACAGCCTGATGAGCGCAGTCGAAGAATCTGCCGAGTAAGCACATTTACCATTGAAATAGTTTCCGTATTAAGCGGAGGCTATTTTTTAGCACTCTCTTGACCAGAGTGCTAACTATTTCGTATACTATGTATAGCAGTCGGCGAAACAAGATAAAATGCTTGCGCCTGACTAATGGAGGATTAATAATAGAATTATGGATGATTTTGCCGATTTCGTATCGCACCTAACCGATAATGCGCGGACAAGTCTGCAGCATGCCGATGCGATCGCACGCGGCTACGGCAGTGCGTATATCGGAACGGAGCACCTTCTTTTGGGCGTCCTGGCCCAAGGCTCTTCGGTGGGTGCAAAGATGCTCGCGGATGCTGGTATTACGCTCGATAGGGCGGAGCTCGCCCTAAACCTTACACCGAGGACACTCGTAGTAAGTACGGGCGCAAAGGGACTGTCGGAAACGGCCAAGCTGACCTTAAAGATGAGTTGGGAACTGGCCCAGGAATTCCACCAGGATCACCTAGGAACCGAACATATTCTCTATAGCATCCTGACTCAAAAGAATGCCCGTGCGACCGTTCTGCTTCGTGATATGAACGTTGATGTGACGGAAATCACCAGTGAACTCGAGGAATATTTCGAGCGTCAGCACGACGCATACCATGAAACAAGTGACACGCCCGGCACGGCGAAAACAAAAAAGCGTGCTGGTCGCGGCGGCGCCCTGGGAACGTTTGGCACTGACCTTACCCTTAAGGCGCGACGGGGCGAGCTGGATCCGGTGATTGGGCGTGGTAAAGAAGAAGAACGTCTCGTCACTATTCTTAGTCGCCGCACGAAAAACAATCCTGTCCTGATCGGGGAGCCCGGTGTGGGCAAGACGGCCATTGTAGAAGGGTTAGCGCAACGGATCGCGCACGAAGACGTGCCGGATCACCTGCTGGATAAGCGTGTCGTGCAGCTCGATCTTGCCGCTATGATTGCCGGCACGAAATATCGCGGTGAATTTGAGGAGCGGCTGAAAAAGGTTGTCGATGAACTACGCGAACAAAAGAATGTCATTGTCTTTATTGATGAGCTCCACCTTTTAGTAGGCGCCGGTGCGGCCGAGGGAGCGCTTGACGCGGCAAATATGTTAAAGCCGGCGCTGGCCCGGGGTGAACTCCACCTGATTGGCGCAACCACCCTCGACGAGTACCGTAAGCATATCGAGAAAGATAGCGCGCTTGAACGCAGGTTCCAGGCGATCGTCGTCAAGGAACCCACGCTGAAGGATACGATTGCCATTATCAAGGGGCTTCGCAATTACTATGAAAAACATCACGGCGTCACTATGAGCGACGAGGTCCTCGAAGACGCGGTTTATATGGCCGACCGCTATGTCAGCGAGCGATTCATGCCCGACAAGGCAATTGACGTCATAGATGAGGCAGCGGCACTGGTACGTGTCAAATCCAGTCGTAAACCAAGCAAACTGCGTGATTATACGAAGCAGCTCGCCAACCTGAACGAAAAAATGGAAGAGGCAGTTGCGGGCGAGGATTACGAGCGGGCGGCGCTTTACAAAACCCGGATCAGCCAAATCTCCAAGAAATTAGAAGAAACCCGTGAAGATTATGAAAAAAAGACGCCGATTACTCTGACGGACGAGGATGTGGCGCATGCGATCTCCACGATGACCGGTATTCCGGTGAAGCGCGTGCAAAAGTCAGAAGCAAAACTCCTTCGAAACCTTGAAAAACACCTTAGTAAATATCTGATCGGTC
>JALRBM010000063.1 GCA_023257755.1 Candidatus Saccharimonadia bacterium
AAAAGGGGTGCTGTAAAGCAAAACACTCCGATACGGAGTGTCGCAATCATTTCATGGCGCGCTCGACCGGATTTGAACCGGCGATCTCCTCCGTGACAGGGAGGCGTGATAACCCCTTCACTACGAGCGCATAGGTTTTCAGCTTCCAACATGATAGCAGTTTTTCATCTGTTATGCAATATCACGAGCGCCATTTATTTTGCCTGGTCGGGATGCTATAATAACAGAGATCTCCACCAGTGCCGCTGTAGCTCAGTTGGTAGAGCGACGCATTCGTAACGCGTAGGTCATCGGTTCAATCCCGGTCAGCGGCTCCAAACGACCCTAGGCGGGTATCGTATAGTGGTTATTATGCGACCTTCCCAAGGTCGAGAGCAGAGTTCGATTCTCTGTACCCGCACCAAGAATTTTATGAAAACAACAGTCATCAACTCAGTCAAATCAATCGCCTCGGACCGGCTTGTTGCCGTTCTGCTAACGCTGTTTATCGCCGCGTGTCTGGTTTACTGTATTTATGTTGGCATTTCGCTGCAGCCAAGCGACCTGCAGGTTGCTGTTCACTACACCGCGTATGGGGATACGAACTTCTACCGTGATAAGTGGTATTATCTGATTTCCTTCATCGGCCTTGGGCTTATCCTGGCGGTGGCGCATACCACGATCGCTGGAAAAATATATCTTCAGGGCCGCCGTCCCTTGGCAATTCTCTTCTTGGCATTAAGCTTTCTCATGCTGCTGATTGTCTGGCTCATTACTCGGTCGGTCTTAGGCATTGCATTCTTATAGCCTATGAAAGATCTTGAACTTCCGTTAGGCAAGCGCACCAGGCAGTACAGATTTTTCGAGATGCTGCCTGCTATTCTAAGCTACGGGATGATCATCCTCCTGATCATTCTTTCTATCTTCAGTCCGCTCCTGGCGGCGATGTATCTCTTGGTGATTATCATTACCGTGCTGGTCAAGGCTTTTGGGATCGCAGTCCATACGATTCGGGGCCGCGCCCGGCTTAACAGGGCGCAGAATATCGACTGGCACCACCGCCTGGCGCAACTGGAGGATCCTGCCTCCAGCTATGAACAGGAGCGTGCATCGCGCTCAAGCGGATTTGAATTCGAAGTTCATCAGGATAATTTGCGCAAGCTTGCGGATAATCCTGCTAAGTATCCAAAACCCTCCAAACTCTACAATGCCGTCATTATCGCAGCCTATAACGAATCATACGATGTGATCGAACCGACCATCCAATCCCTGATCGATACGACCTACGACAATGACAAGCTGATTCTTATTTTGACCTGCGAGGAAAGAGGCGGCGAGGCTATTCAAAAGACGGCAGCGGCGCTTCAAAAGAAGTTTAGCCGCACGTTCAAGGCGTTTTTGACCATTACTCACCCTAATGACCTTCCCAACGAGGTGCCGGGCAAGGGAGGCAACATTACGTTCGCGGGTCGTTACCTGAAAACGTGGCTCGAAGAGCAGAAAATCAGCCATGATAATGTTATCGTGACAACACTTGATAGCGATAATCGGCCTCATGCGACCTATTTTGACTATGTCACCTATGAGTATATTGTTCACGATGACAGGAAAAGACTATCATACCAGCCGGTTGCGTTGTTTCTTAATAACATCTGGGATGTGCCGGCTCCAATGCGTGTGATCGCGACAGGTAATTCATTTTGGAATATTATCAGCTCTATGCGTCCCCATACACTGCGGAACTTTGCCTCTCATTCCCAACCCATGGACGCACTCGTAGAGATGGACTTTTGGAGCACCAGGAGCATTGTCGAAGACGGCCATCAGTATTGGAGGAGTTATTTCCATTTCGACGGCCGTTATTCAGTGATACCGATCTATGTTCCTATTTACCAGGATGCAGTACTATCCGATACCTACAGCAAGACGTTAAAAGCCCAATTTAAACAGTTGCGTCGTTGGGCTTACGGCGCATCCGACGTCCCGTATGTTGCCGTCAGATTGTTTTCCCGGAAGCGCAACGTTCCGCTTGGCGAGGGTCTCGCTCGTTTGGCGAGACTAGTGGACGGGCATGTGACGCTTGCGAGTACCTCTATTCTTGTGACGGTCGGTGGCTGGATCCCGCTGCTGGTTAATAGTCAGGCGGCCCGGGACATTGCCGCCCACCAGCTTCCGGAAGTCATTAGTGGCGTCCAGCGTGTGGCGATGATCGGACTTTTGGTGACTGTCTTCCTGGGGTTCAAGATGCTTCCCCCTCGGCCCGCAAGGTACAAGCGCCGGCGCACGCTTTGGATGATTCTGCAATGGGCGCTGATGCCGGTGACGGCCATCGTGTATAGCGCGGCTTCGGCGTTTAACGCCCAGACCCATTTGCTTCTCGGTAAGTATCTGGATAAATTCGACGTCACCGAGAAGGCGACTCATCAGTCCGTGGCCCGCGCCCGCGCAGCGAAGGCCTCCCGCGCCGGCTCAGTGAAACGATAAGCTGATGTCGGGCGGCATACTGGACGGCGGCAAGTTCGTCGAATTTCTTTAGAATGTCATGGGTGGTTGCTTCGATATCTTCAGGGGTGACCTGCTGGCGCTGCGATGAGAGCGTATCTTCGACGGTTTGCGCAAGCCAAAGAGCGTGATATTCTGCCGCCTTAGGGTCGTGGGTGAATGCTTTTGAGATGCTCAGTATCAGCTTCCCGAGATTAAACGTATCTGTTTTTCCTGATGGAAGATGAATCGGCTTATTATCAGCCAACGACGGACGTTCGTAAGTGGTAAACAACGTGCCACATGAAGGGCAGCGTCTTCGCCGCCATACAAGCGGCTGTTTTTTATTTGGACGGGAATTCGTCACCGCCGTATTCTTATGAAAACAATTTACGCAAAACATATCTATATATTGACATACAGCTATTTAAAAAGCTAGTGGATAAAGATTTAAAAGAGGGGATAAAAAAGACACCTCCTTTAATAGGAGGTGTCCGGATAATAAGCGTTTTTCTATTCTTTGTGTGTTCGTACCTTGATGGCACGCTTCGCGTCCTTCCAGGTCACGTCGTATTCAAACGATAGTGATGTCTGGGCGAGGACTGACTGTGATATATTCTTATCTTTTGCCATACATTTATGTTAGCATAAGCATCATAAAATGTCAAGCATAGAGATTGAAGCCAGCATATCATAAGTGATATGAAGAATGGATAAATATAGTCATCATACTGGTGGAAAACTCTTTGAACTTGTGGGTAGGCTAATGAGCGAGATTACTTTCGAGAGTGTGTCCCTAAAAACAGCTTCTTCAGTTTCTCCGAGAAGCAAAAATCCTCCCATGGGGAGGAAGATAAATTCAATGGTGGGCGATAGAGGAGTCGAACCTCTGACCTCCACAATGTCAATGTGGCGCTCTAGCCAGCTGAGCTAATCGCCCTCAGCTCGTCCTAGTCTACCAGAGAGGAGCAAATGTTGCAATAACCCTTTAGCTGGGGTACTATAGAGACGTGCTACGACGCGGCCTAACCATCCGCCGAGCACCGTGGGGACGCTATGTGCGACAACGTAGCTTACGAGTGCTCGTCCCTGCGGGGGTGAGAAGTCCGGTGGAACCGCCCTAAAAAAGGGTCCGAGACATGCGATACATGGATTTAATACTATTAAAGCCAGACATCGCATGTTTTCTTTATAAATACCTAAAAGGAGACTATATGAACGAAGAGCATCTGCACGCTATGCGACACAGTCTTGCCCACATAACTGCGGCGGCGGTGCGTCGCTTGTGGCCCGAGGCAAAATTTGGTGTCGGTCCGGTCGTCGAAAACGGATTCTACTATGATATTGATCTTGGGAAGGAGAAGATATCCGAGGCGAACTTTGGCAAAATTGAAAAGACGATGCGCCGGATCATTGCTGAAGCGCAAGATTTCGAACATTTTACGATGCCTGTTGATCAGGCAGTTGAGTGGGCGAGAGAAAATGGCCAGCCCTATAAAGAAGAGCTCCTTAACGATCTTAAGCGTGCTGGCACCACCGTGGCAAAGGATCTTGGTAATGATGAAATCGGAACGATTGCCGATGGCGAATCTGCCGTGGAAGAAGTATCTTTTTATAAAAATGGCGACTTCACCGATCTTTGCCGCGGTCCGCACGTTGCGAACACCAAGGATGTCGGCGCGTTCAAACTAATGCGCGTGGCGGGTGCCTACTGGCGCGGCAGCGAAAAAAATCCGCAGATGCAACGTTTGTACGGTGTGGCTTTTGATACGCAGGAAGAATTGGATGCGTATCTGGTTCGGCTTGCCGAGGCAGAGCAGCGCGACCACCGTAAACTCGGCCAGGAACTTGACCTATTCTTTATTTCCGAGAGCGTCGGAAAGGGCTTGCCGCTCCTCTTGCCTCGTGGCGAAAGGGTAAAACATCTCCTCATGAGCTATATGCGCCAGCAAGAGGAGGCGCGTGGGTATACTTATGTTGCTACCCCTGTCCTGACACAAGAGGACCTGTACCGCCGGTCCGGTCACGCTGACTATTATCTTGAAAATATGTATGCGACTGCACCT
>JALRBM010000022.1 GCA_023257755.1 Candidatus Saccharimonadia bacterium
GCATATGGTTCAACTGCCCAGATTATTCCAAAGATCGAGACCAAAGCAGCGATCAAGGACGAGGTGCTGGAGGAGATCGTGAAGGCAAGCGACGGCGTCATGGTAGCGCGCGGCGATCTGGCTGTGGAGGCCGGTGCGGAAGTCGTACCGGTCGTACAGCGTAAAATCATCGCGCTGTGTCGAAAATACGGCAAACTCAGCATCGTTGCGACACAAATGATGGCCAGTATGGTTGATTCGCCCGAGCCAACCCGGGCCGAGGCCAGTGATGTGGCGACGGCCGTTGTTCAAGGTGCGGATACGGTGATGCTTTCGGATGAAACGGCCAACGGCAAGTATCCACTCGAGACAGTCGCCGCTATGAAGCGTGTCATCCTTTACACCCAGGAAAACACGACGGTTCGCCCGCTCGACGAAAACGGGATGATTCAGGCAAAGAACCGCCGCCAGGATGCTATCAGCACGGCCGCCGTCAAGTTGGCCGAACAGCTGAAGGTTGACGCAATTGTGGCCGAGACAAAGTCAGGAGCCACCGCAGCGAATATTGCCGCACACCGGCCAAATCTACCTATCATCAGCGTGACCAGCCAGGACCGTGCTGCCCAGCAGCTGGCTCTTAGTTATGCCAACAAAAGTTTTGTCCGTCCTGATGGCGAGCGCGCCGGCTTGGAGCTTGCCAAAGAGCTGAAGGCCAGCGGATACTTTGGCAAGGATAAGGAAATGGTAACGGTCGTTATCGTCAGCGGCAAGCAGCCGGGTCTTGTGGGGGCTACTGACACCATCCGCGTCCGCGTGATAGAATAGCAACAGCACATAAAACTAGGGTGGGATGAGTTTTTTTAAACAGACGATACGCAGCGTGCCGCTTGGCGGACAGACGGTCCTGGTCAGGGCCGATTACAACGTGCCGCTTGAACAGGACGGGACGATTGCCGACGATTTCCGGATTCGCTCTAGTCTTCCCACGATCAAGGAGCTTCTAAAAGACGGCTGCAAGGTGGTGATAATCAGTCATCTTGGCCGTCCCGAGGGCCGGGATCCTCGGTTCAGTTTGGAACCTGTCGCCCAGCGGCTGGCTGAACTACTAGGAGAGCCAGTCCGTTTTGTTGATCAGACAGTCGGCGACAAGGTGAAAATGGCAATTAAGCGGGCGCCAAAGCGGAGCGTCATTATGCTCGAGAATCTCCGTTTTCATCCCGAGGAAGAAGCGAACGACAGCACCTTCGCTGAAAAACTTGCCGCAGGCAGCACCGCGCGCTATTTCGTCCAGGATGGATTTGGTGTCGTCCACCGCGCGCACGCCAGCACAGCGGCAATTACCCAGTTTTTACCGAGCGTGGCAGGACTTTTACTGGAGCGTGAATACACGACGATTACCGAGGTGATGGAGAAGCCGGAAC
The DNA here is from genome assembly GCA_023257755.1 of Candidatus Saccharimonadia bacterium. Taxonomy (GTDB): domain Bacteria; phylum Patescibacteriota; class Saccharimonadia; order Saccharimonadales; family Saccharimonadaceae; genus JALRBM01. The sequence continues at coordinate 1,401 of JALRBM010000022.1, forward strand.
AGCCCCTTGTTGCCGTGCTTGGGGGCGCCAAAGTCAGCGACAAAATTAGCGTCATCGAAGCGTTCATTAAAACTGCCGACAAGATCATCATAGGTGGCGTCATGGCCAATACCTTCCTGGCTTACCGGGGAATTTCGATAGGTAAAAGCAAGTTCGAGCCTGATGAAGCGGCTATCATTGAAGGAATTTACGAGGCTGCCCGGGAGAGAACCGGGGACAAGGTTGACGAGTTTATCGTTTTACCGAGGGATGTAGCTGTGGCCAGTGCCTTCGACGCATCTGAGCCTCGCCAGTGTAAGGATATCGAAGAGGTGAAAGACGGAGACATCATCCTAGATCTCGGGGATAAGAGTATTGAAGCCGTCGCCGAGATTGTGAAGGGTGCGAAAACCGTTGTCTGGAGCGGGACGCTTGGAATGGCCGAATTTCCGCACTTTGCCCATGGCAGTGCCCGGCTCGCATTAACGCTGGCGACCAATCCGCAGATAACCTCCGTGATTGGCGGGGGCGACACGGCTGATTTCGTGCTTCACTGGGATGCCCGCGGCGGCGATAGCTTCACGCATGTTTCTACCGGGGGAAGCGCCAGTTTAGAACTAATGGCAGGCCAGAAGCTGCCCGGCATCGAAAGTTTGCTGGACGCATAAGGGGAAGTAGGCTACACTGAATGATAAAGAATAAGCGTTATGGCCAGGGATAAAAAACTCATCGTCGGCAACTGGAAGATGAACCTCAATACCCATGAGGCGAGTTTGTATCTGCATACGTTAGCAGATAAAGTTCCGGTGCGCCGCGATGTCGAGGTCGTGCTCGCACCGACACTTTTGGCTTTGCAGTCATTGAGCCTCCAAGTTAATCGACGCCAGTTCAAACTAGCCGTTCAAAACCTCTACTGGCGTGATCACGGAGCCTTTACCGGTGAAGTTTCGGCCACTCAGCTTCGAGGAGTGGCAGACTATGCTGTTATTGGCCACTCCGAGCGCCGCCATATTTTTCACGAGAGCGAGCGGGATGTTCGACAAAAAGTCCAGGCGGCAATCCGTAATCATATCAAGCCGATTCTCTGTATCGGCGAAACGGCCCGGGAGCGTGCCGACGGCGAAACGAAGGAAGTGATCCACGATCAGTTAATTAGCGGGCTGGCCAATGTCACGAGCGAAGAGCTGGGTGACATTACGATCGCATACGAACCAGTCTGGGCGATTGGGACGGGCAATAACGCTTTGCCAGATAATGTCACTGAAGCAGTGAAAGTAATTCGTGACCAGATCAAGTATCTTCACGGCCCGAAGGCGGCCAATTCCATCCGGGTTCTTTACGGCGGCAGTGTCACCGCGGACAGCGCGGCAGATTATTTAGCGCTTGAGGGTATTGACGGTTTGCTGGTAGGCGGAGCCAGTCTCGATGCCAACGCATTCACGGCAGTTATTGAAAAGGCACATAAACGAGCGAATTAGCAAAGAAATAGAGGTGGGAAATGAAGGATCTGGATTTTGACGAACTTGACAAGGCTGTAAACTCGCTGATGTCAGGCGTACCCAAGGATCAGACCGCACCGGCGCAGGAAAAGACGGTTACTTTATCCGATGCGTCTCATGATACTCCAGACACACCCTCTCCTGATCCTGTTAAGCCAGCCCCGCCACCCACCACTCCCCCAATAACAAGGCCGGCTCCCAACTCCCTCGCCACGCGCCGGAGCGGCCGTTTCATGGATGTTGTTCATCCCTCGGCTGATATGAAATCATCGGAACCCCCTAAAGCAGCAGTTTCCCGTCAGGGAGTGACCATTGCGCCGTCAAGGCCGACCCCCGAGCCGGTAACGGCAATGCCCGCGGAGCCTGCACCCACACCGTCTATTCCCGAACCTGCAAAGGAGGAGGTGATATCGTCATCTCATCAGCCGCAGGCGGCAAGTGATTGGCCCGACCCGCTTGATATGATGGCGCATAACGCAGACCCCGCCGATACTACTGCACCTGAAGCCAAGGCCGAGAAAGCCTCGGAAGATGAAAAAACGACTGATACTCCACCGCTTACCTCTCCTTTTTTACCTGGGGCCAAGGTTGAAAAACGCCCGCTTGGAGGTGCTTCGGATGATGCGGTCGTCCCCGAATTGCCCGTCCAAAGCATGGGCAAGGAAGACCTGAGCGTTAATGATCCCGATGCCCAGCTTCCACCGGCTCCGGCCGAGCAGGAGGCGCCCTTGCCAGAGGAGCTGCAGGGAGACCTGGTGGCAATTGAATCAGGTTCCGCAAAAGAAGCCTCATCTTCTGATGAGCCAGCTACCAAACAGCAGAAAGAAGACAGCCCGGTAGAACAAAAAGACGAGGTCTATGCGAAGCAACCCGATACTGCTTCCGAACACGCCGGTCCGGTTTCAATTCCTAAACAATATAAGGAAGAACCGAGCACGGGCGATCAGAAAAACGGAGCCATATATGATACCGACGCGTATCATCAGCCACTTGCGCACCCGGCAAAGAAGAAGTCCGGCTGGTTAATGGTGTTATGGATCGTGTTGATCATTGCCCTGGGCGCCGCAGTGGGTGCCGCGCTGTTCTTCCTGGGAATCATCTAATCTCGTCAAAGTCCGCTATAATAAAAGCTAATGGATGTATTAAAGGGGCTTAATCCCGCGCAGGCTGACGCGGTACAAACGACGTCTGGACCGCTCTTGATATTGGCGGGCGCGGGAAGCGGCAAGACAAAGACACTGACGCACCGTATCGCTTATTTGATCGCGAACGAGGGGCTGTGGCCGAACGAAATTCTGGCCGTGACATTCACGAACAAGGCCGCCCGCGAAATGCGTGAACGGCTTGGGCACATTCTGGGCCATGACGGAGGCTCGCGCGGGTTCATGCCGTGGATGGGGACGTTTCATGGCATCTGTGTCAGGCTTCTCAGACAAGACGGCGCCTCGATCGGCATCTCACCGAACTATGTAATTTACGACGAAGAAGATCGCCAGGGTCTGATCAAGCAGGCGATGAAGCAGCTAGGCCTCAGCGATAGCCAGATCAAACCGCGAGCGGCCAGTAGCGCAATTTCAGCGGCGAAAAATGATTTAAAAAGCCCCCAGGAGTTTGAGGCCTCGGCCAGCTATCCGTTCCAGCGCGACCTTGCTAAAATTTATGCGCTTTATGAAAAATTGCGGATTGAGGGCGGTGCACTTGATTTTGACGATCTGCTGATTGAAACCGTGCGGCTTTTTCGTGAACAGCCCGATGTGCGCGAAAAGTGGCGGACGCAGTTCAAACATATCCTTATCGACGAGTACCAGGACACAAACGCCGCCCAGTACGCGATCGTTAAAAGTTTGGTCGGGGCCGACCGCAACATCTGTGTGGTAGGGGACGACTGGCAGTCGATTTATAGCTGGCGAGGCGCCGACTTTACAAACATCCTTAATTTCGAACGTGATTTTCCTGGTGCCAAGATCGTTAAATTGGAGCAAAATTACCGCAGTACCGGCGCTATCCTGGAGGCGGCGCACAGCGTTATTACAAAGAATAAACAGCGCACGGATAAAAAGCTTTGGACAGCCGAACCGACGGGCGCACCTGTGCAGGTCCACGGATTGTACGACGAGGCAGAAGAAGCCTATACTGTCGCGAGCCGGATCAGTGCGCAGGCAGCGATCGGCGCCCGCCAGTACGGTGATTTTGCTGTTTTATACCGAACAAACGCACAAAGTTATACCCTAGAGCGTGCCCTCCTGCAGCACCGCATTCCGTATCAGATTATCGGTGGGGTCAGATTCTACGACCGCAAAGAAGTCAAGGATATCATCGCCTACCTTCGCCTTCTTTATCAGCCGAATGACCGCATGAGTTTCAGCCGGATCGTTAATATTCCCGCCCGGGGAGTCGGCGCCACTAGCCTGGAAAAATTCCTGCTCTGGCAGGGTGGGAGCGGCCTGGATATCATTAGTGCCCTGATAAACGTCGAGCAGACCTCCTCCTTGACGTCCCGGGCGAAGACGGCTCTCCAGGGGCTTGGCAGTATCCTGCGCACGCTTCAGGCGAAAATACAGGAGGAGACGCCGCCGAGCGAACTGATCGAGACGCTGATCGCCCGCACCAGCTACCGCGACCACATCCTTGACGGGACGCCACAGGCCGAGGACAGGGAGGCGAACATAGGATCACTCATCTCGGACGCCAAAAGCTTTTTGACGCTGCCTGATTTTTTGGAGGAAGTCGCGCTTATGTCCAGTGCCGATACGGATGGCGTGAGAGAAAAGGTAACACTCATGACACTGCATGCAGCTAAAGGCTTAGAATTCCCCGTCGTCTTCATGGTCGGTATGGAAGAAGGGATTTTCCCTCATTCGCGGGTGTACGAAGCCGGCCCAAGCGAACTAGAAGAGGAGCGGCGGCTTTGTTATGTTGGGATGACCCGCGCTCGGCAAGAGCTGCACTTAAGCTACGCCAGAAGCCGGCTGCAATTCGGCCAGCGGAGCTATAACGCCGCTTCCCGTTTTTTGGCGGACATGGGACACCAGGCCGTGATTGCGCCACCCCCCTCCATGACCCCTAGAGACTATGACGAGTATAACGACGTGCCTAACTTTGATATTGGCGATACTGTGCGGTCCGCCCAGTTCGGCCTCGGCGAAATCGTTGATATTGACGGCCTGGCGGTGACGGTCGCTTTTGAGGGCGGCCAGACAAAAAAACTGAACGTCGAGTACGCCCGCCTCGAGAAGATGTAG
>JALRBM010000044.1 GCA_023257755.1 Candidatus Saccharimonadia bacterium
AAAAGGATTGGGATTTGACCACCATCGCTTGCTTCAGCTCGCAGATGTTGTTATGTACTCTTCGGATGTGCTTTTTGAAAAGGATAAGGCAATTCGTATTCCTGGCAAGAAGTTTGTAGCCGAAAATGGCGTATGGGCAGAAGATTTTCAAAAAATAAAAGCAACTGCCAGATACGATTTTCATCAACCTGGCGAAGTTGTACTGGGATATTATGGAGCCGTTAGTAATATTTTAGATTGGAAGCTTATTGATGAACTTGCAACTCTCTCTGGGGTAAGGCTGGTATTTATTGGTCCTAAGGCTGACTTTGCTAATGCTGACACGAAAGACAAGTTCATAATGGAACGAGTTTTAGGCCGTGAAAATGTCAGCCACATTCCTTACGCGAAATACAGCGACCTTCCTAAGTATTCAGCTCATTTCGATGCTGCTCTTGTTCCGTTTAAAGTGAATGACATCACAAATCCGGTATCTCCTTTAAAGCTATTTGAGTATATGGCTGCAGGATTGACGATTTTTGCTACGGATACAACCACGCTAAAGCAATATAAGGATACTGTTATCGTTGCTGATTCTGGAGAGTTAGCAAACAAGGTGAGGTCTTGGCTGGGTGATGGTAGTAAAAAAAATCATGATTACACCCTGGTTCTAAAAAAATCCGATTGGAAAAATAAATTCAAACGCCCTATTGATACACTATTAAAAACCAAGTCCGAACATCACAAGTTTGTCGTAAAGAATGTCGATATAATTAATGTTAATTTTTACGATTACACTGGAAAAGTAATATATAAAGGTGGCGCTGAGAGGTATGTCTTTGATCTGGCGCAGATGCTTATAAAAATGGGCCATCATCCCAGAATTCTCCAAAACGCATCCCATGACTTTAAACGAGTATATCGGGGTGTAGAAATCATTGGGGTAAGGACTGGTGTTTCTGATGCAAGCGGCCGATCGTTAAGACAAATGTCCAAAGTATTTAACGAGGTATGTGAAAACGCTGATCTCATTATTGCGTCACCACTTGATTTGGCGTGTGAGATCGCAAATGCACCGATAGTTGGTATAAATCATGGTATTCATTGGGATACTATTCGTAAAAATCTGGCTAGTAACCGAACCTCTGAATATAGCGAAATATTTGATGCCCTTGCGGCTGTGAAGGTTGGCGTTTGTGTGGATACTAATTTCATAAACTGGACGCGAACCTATGATTATAAGCTCGGGGAAAAACTAAAGTACGTTCCGAATTATTACGACAAGAATGAATTTAAACCGAGCGTAAAAGATTTTTCAGGCAGGCTAAAAATCATGTATCCTCGGCGGCTTTATGATGCCCGAGGCATTTACCTTACGCTTGAAGCATTTGACTATCTGCTTGGAAAGTACGACAACATCAACCTTCTCCTGGTTGGACAAACGGATGATAAAAACGTGAAAAAAAGCGTTTCAAATCTAATGAAAAAATATAAGAATCAAGTGACTCTTGAAGAGTTTGATATGCAAGACATGCACAAGGCTTATGGCAAAAGCAATGCTGTGTTGATTCCCACTCGTTATGCAGAAGGAACGTCGCTCTCCTGCCTTGAGGCAATGGCAACCAATAATGCAATCATTGCAACCAATATCGGTGGGCTACCAAACCTGGTTATTGATCATTACAACGGACTGCTTATCGAACCGGATGTTCAGTCATTGATTGATGCCGTTGAGGGAATTGCAAGCGACAGAGAGCTTGCTGGTATACTAGCAAGAAACGGGCTAGAAGTGGCAAAGGCGTTTGAAAAAACGAATTGGGATATGCGCTGGAAAAAAATATTGGAGGAAGAGCTATGAAAAAAATACTATTTATATTCGGAACACGACCCGAGGCTATCAAGATGGCGCCACTTATTAAGGAGCTTCAGGGAAGAACAGGAAGCTTTGATGTAAAGGTCTGTGTTACTGGCCAACATCGGGAGATGCTTGATCAGGTGATGGATTTCTTTTCGATCACACCTGATTACGATTTGAATGTCATGAAGCAAGGCCAGACACTTTTCGGCGTGACAGCAAGTATTATTGGCGGTTTGGAACCTGTCATCGATGAATATCAGCCTGATGTTATTCTTGTGCAGGGCGACACGACCAGTGCATTTATCGGAGCACTTGCTGGCTATTACAAGCAAATCAATGTCGGACATTTGGAGGCTGGGCTTCGAAGTGGCGACGTCTATTCTCCGTTCCCAGAGGAGATGAACAGAATTATGGTCGGCAGGATTGCCAAATATCACTTTGCACCTACTGACCGCTCGATGAACGCGCTGCTTAACGAAGGTGTTTCAAAAGACTACGTCTACAAAGTTGGCAACACGGTGATCGATGCGCTGCTGCTTGGACTGGATATCATCAAGAGTAAGGGCGACGATATTTACGCCGAAAAAATGAATGAAGTCGACTGGTCTAAAAGAGTTATTCTAGTTACAGGCCATCGCCGCGAAAGTTTTGGCGAGGGTTTCGAAAGCATGTGCAACGCTATTAAACGACTCGCAACTGAAAATAAGGATGTCGAGCTTGTTTATCCGGTTCATCTTAATCCAAACGTACGCGGACCGGTTAACCGTATCCTTGGAGGGGTTAAAAATATTCACCTTGTCGAGCCGCTCGACTATCCTGATATGATTTGGGCTATGGAAAAATCCTTCCTTGTCCTCACCGACTCGGGTGGCGTGCAAGAAGAGGCGCCGACGCTAGGAAAGCCGGTGCTTGTTATGCGTGACGTGACAGAGCGCCAAGAGGGGGTTGAAGCAGGTACGGCTAAGCTAGTCGGCACAGAGGGAGAGGTGATTTATCGGGAAGCCCAGCGACTCCTTGACGACTCTGTCGCGTATGAGAAAATGGCCAACGCAATCAATCCTTATGGAGATGGCACAACTGCTGGGCAAATTGCTGATATACTAGAGGCATAATGATACTCTTTATCGCGCCCAATCCTTTTAAGGCGAAAAAACGGGAAGGTTTTTTGCAGAGGGTCGCGGCTATTGACGAGATCTTTTCGGGCGAGAAGAAGGTCTACTTCGATGATATTACAAATATCGAAGAGCAGGCGAAGCTCCTTATAAAAGCTGACTTGATCTACGTTCACAGTATGTACAATGCCAATAAGATTGCAGGCTGTTATGAAGAATTCGGCCACAAGATCGTGACCGATCTTCACGGTGTGGTTCCCGAAGAAGAAGAGTACATAGACAATATGGAAGTGGCGCGTATTATGGCCGCGACGGAGGCGACGACTTTTCGCTACGGCAAACATTTTGTGGCAGTCAGCGAGATGATGGTACGGCACTTCGATGACAAGTATCCCAGCAAGCAAAAGCGTTCATGGATAGTCCTTCCTATTCACAATGCTTCGAGCACTGGCGGGATTGCCGATGATGATATAGTCAAGAAAAACACTACGACGGTTATATATGCCGGGGGTGGTCAAGGCTGGCAAAATGTTGATATGATGGTCGACGCCATCAACCAGGTAAAGGACGCCTCGTTTGTTATCCTTACGCATGACCAGGAAGCCTTTAAGAGTATTAGCGAAGACGCTAAGAGCAGGGTCGTTTTGAAGTCGGTGAAGAGCGGTGACGTAGCGAAATACTACAAGGCAGCGTCACTCGGCTTTATATTGAGAAAGGACACCCTTGTTAACCGAGTTGCATGCCCAACGAAGCTTATTGAATATTTGTGCTATGGGGTGGTCCCGATCGTGTTGACTGAGAACATTGGCGACTTTAAATTGCTAGGGTATAAATATATAACACTAAAGCAGTTTCTTGTTGGCAAATTGGCTGACGAGCTTATTGCGGAGTACGCAAAAGAAAACCGCAGTGTTTACGAGGAGTTTGTCAAGCAAGCCAATGAAGGGCGCAAGTCGCTTCTAGAGACGGAAAAGTTGATCCGTGAAAAGCGAAAACAGGGTCATGGTCACCTTAATGTAGATTCCGTAAAGATCCGACTGACTTTCCAGGAAAAAGAAAATACCCTCCTACGCTACGAATATCAGATCGAAGCCTATCAGAAAAAAGTCGGTGAATACGCCGAATTGGCGGATCATTATCGCCGAAAGTATGGTGAACTCGAGGCCAACCTTAAGAAGGGTGAATTCCTTCGCGGCATCGTAAAAAAGATGAAGAAGAGGGTATAATACACACGTCGTAAGTGGATCAAATCAGCAGATTCTATTACAATAGATAAGAAATGTTGAATAAAGTGCTCAAAACCTCCACTCATATCGCCCTGGTAACGGGCAAGAAAGTCCTAAGCAAGTCACCTCGTTTAAAAAAGAAAGTAAAAAACGCTCTGCTTCCTCATCTTGGGATTAATCCGGCGGGCGACAAGCTTTATAGCGAGTGGCTCAAGAATAATCTTCCGGACGGGATAGCAGTCGCAAAACTGAAAAGAGAGTCTGACAAGCTTACATACAGACCACTGATTTCCATTCTTGTTCCTACCTACAATACTGACCATGAATTTCTTCGTGACTGCTTGGAGTCTGTATTAGCCCAAGTCTACGACAATTGGGAGTTATGCATTGTTGACGATGCATCACCCGACGAAGGTGTGCGTGAAATCATTAAGGAATACGCTGCGCTTGATCCAAGAATCAAGTATAAGTTCCTAAGAAAAAACCAGCATATTTCAGGGGCGACCAATGAAGCCATTAAGCTTGCGGAAGGTGAGTTCGTCAGCCTTTTTGATCATGACGATATTTTGTGGCCGAACGCCCTTTACGAGGTTGTACGGGCGCTCAATAATAACAGAGAGCTGGACTTTATTTATAGTGACGAAGATAAAATTACAGAGGATCGCACACAACACCTGGCACCATTCTTTAAACCTGACTGGAATCCCGATTTTCTCCATAGCGTCAACTATATTACTCACTTTTCAACTATTCGAAAATCACTTTTAGAAGATGTGGGCGGACTGCGTCCGAAGTTTAACGGAGCGCAGGATTGGGATCTGTTTCTTCGCATAACAAGCAAGACGCGAAAAATTTACCATATACCGACCATAGTTTACAGTTGGCGAATCCACGACCTATCTACCGCCAAATCCACCGATACGAAACCATACGTTATTGAGGCTCAGAAACAGGCTATTGAGGAAGATCTGAAGCGAAAGGGCTACAGGGACGCGGTCGTTAAGCAGGATCTAAAGAACTCAGGCTATTGGCAAGTAGAATATCCAGTCGTTGGTAAGCCGCTCATTTCTATCGTCATACCGACAAAAAACCAGTATAAGGTAGTAAAGCGTTGTATTGATTCGATTTATAAAAAGACAGCCTATGATAATTTTGAAATTATCCTCGTTGATACAGGGTCGACCGATCAGAGGGTTCATAAGTGGTATCAACGCCTGAATGCTCAGCATGACAATATAAAGATTGTCGACTGGCCTGAGCAGCCCTTTAGCTATGCTAGGAGCTGTAACGAAGGTGCCCGCCATGCAATGGGTGAACTTCTGGTGATGCTAAATAATGACACCGAAGTCATTACGCCGGAATGGCTCGAATTATTAGCAGGTGACGCGCAGCGTAAAGAAATCGGCGCCGTAGGCTGCCTCCTCTTCTTCCCGGACGGTTATCACGTTCAGCATGCCGGTATCGGGGTTGGACTTGGCGGTGTAGCAGCTAACTCGTTTTCCATGACTATTAACCAGGGGTTGGCACCCAATCAGCATCTTTACTTGAATACAAAACACGATATGACTGCCGTTACGGCTGCATGCCTGATGATTCGAAAGAAGTTGTATGATGAGATCGGTGGGTTTGATGAGAAGTTTCGGGTCACCTATAATGACGTCGATCTTTGCCTTAGATTACGTGAGAAGGGCTATTTCAATCTCTATACTCCGTATGTCCAGCTATTGCACCACGAGTCAATTAGTGTTGGTCTCCCAAGTGAAGTCAAGAAGCGAGATACGAAAGAAATACGAGCAGCAGTTGATATGTTTAAAAACCGCTGGTCGAAATACATAGCCCATGATCCTGATTTGAATCCAAACATCAACAAGGACAATGCGTGTTACGAGCCAGATCCCAAGAGTA
>JALRBM010000019.1 GCA_023257755.1 Candidatus Saccharimonadia bacterium
CGGCACTCTGAATGCAACGACTGAACAGGCTGCTGAAGATAATCGACGCGCGATTGAACAGGATCGTAACCGCAAGATTTTAACTCACGACGGTAATCATTATGTTGGCGATTCGACGCCTGATTTCCAGTCGCCGCTTAATGCCGCGATGCAGCCGAAAGAAGAACAACCGATCGTTAATCCGCTTGATGCGTCTGCAGCGCCGCCCGATACGCAGCCGACGGTGCCAGCCCGCTCGATCGAGCCGCCAGTTCCGGTCGCTGTTCCTGAACCGGCTTTTTCGGGTCCAACGCTCGCCGATATCGATAGGGAAAACCGGGGTGCTGATCACGAAGAGGCTCGCGCAGCAGTTAATGCTGCGTTTGGTGCGGTTCCGTTTAGTCCTGCAGCAACGCAGGACACCCCTGGCACTCAACCTTTAGGCGAGCCGGTTCCTACCGAGCAGCCGCCAGCTCCGGCACTTCCTCCTATGCCTGACTTCTCAACCCTGCCACCACTTCCGCAGGCTCCTGATCTTGCACCACCTGCTGGTGCCTTGCCCCCCGAAAAGCTTGAAGACGTTTTGGCCCCCGCGCCACCAGCGCCCGCTCCTCAGCCCAATGATCCGGCCCAGTTCAAGATTCCAGGCCAATCTTAGGATTTGACGATAAAGTAATCGCGCCCCAGGTCCTCACCCTTCAAACGGAGGGTGAATTCGTAGTCGCCCCGCTGCGAGCGGTGGACCTGCATGACTTTGATGATGTCGCCGTGGAGGTCTCGGGCGTCGACGATCTCGTCCACCTCATTTGGCAGACGGCCGGATTCCATATATATCCAGTCGGTGTTTTCGCTAGGCAAAAGCTCGGCCGGGAGACAAGCGAGACGGATCCTGCTTAAGCGCGAGTCCGCCGCTTTAAGCGTATAGAACGCGTAGCACGTTGCCCGGGCGGCGACGATGTGGTCGATGTGTCCGGTGTAGCCGTTTAGATCCAGACTTATGCATTCGACGGTAACATCGGCCGGGGCATCCTCAAGAACGGTGCGCATATAATCGGCCAAGCGTTTACCGATCTCGATCATGCTGCCGTTGTTCAGCTTGCCATCCTCGTACCCGAGGAATTCCATGCTTTTTGCTCCGATGAGTGCTCCGGCTTTTTTCCATTCTTCAAGACGGACGCTGCCGAGGTCGGGCACGTTATCGGGATTGGTTCCCGCTTCGCCGGCAGTAAGCATGATCAAGTGAAGGTCGGTGCCAGCTCGAGCCTCCTGTATCAGTGTTCCGACGGGGCCGAACGCTTCGTCGTCTGGATGGGCAAAAATGCCAAAGATGATTTTTTTCATATCACTAGTATAGCAATATTCCCGGGCGAGCAAATTGCATGGGGGCGTGATCTTTGCGACCAAAAACCAGGCACGGTACAAGTCACAGTCCACCCGTAACGGTGCAAGTGGACACTTATGATTAATAATGATATAAATATCGTGTGACTCGCAACTTCATGGAGGTGGCTTTATGTACAGTTACGGCGGCGACGCCTGGGAGGACACCCACAGCAGACGCGTGGCGTTCTACGGCTTCTTCGAGGAGATGCCGAAGGGCTTGCAGCGTTTCCTCGCACTTCTAGTGGCGATGCTCCCTGGTGCGTTGGCCCTTCCGATCGTAGGTTCGGCCTGGATGCTGGCTCCGACCGCGCTAGTAAGCGTCCTGTCAGCGGTATTCGCTCCCGCCTGGCTTGCCCGCAAGTGGCAGAAGCTGGGGGAAGAGGGGCTGTACGCCAGCACCGATTCCTACGCTTTCCAGGCGCTGAAGCGCGAGCTCGCCAAGCTGGTGATCTATATCCGGGACATGAACGACCGGATCGATCACGAAGTCGGTATTCGGCACATCAGCGCGTACCTGCGACTGACCAGGGAGCCCTCCGTCCTGGTCGACAGAGGTCACCTGGATGAGGAGCGCAAGCTGGCGCTCCAAGAGGCGATCGACCAGTACGCCCGCGGGTACGCCGTGATGATCCGTTACTACTTCGACCAGCGCGAGCTCGCCAGACAGGCGCGTGAGCGCGGCAACACCGAAGAAGCCGCGCGGATCGAAACGGCGATGCGGGAACGGCTGTCTGCCAACCATTCTGCTCGCGCTGACATCTGGCTTCGCAACCACCAGCTCGGGCTACTGGAATGAAGAAGGGCGAGTCACCAGGGCGCCGGCACACCCGCCGGCCCCCTGTGATTCATGGATTATACTGAGAATATGGATGAGATATTACTTATTGATAAACCAGCTGGTATGACCAGCTTTGGCGTCGTCGCGCGACTTCGGCGGGTTTTATCGCAGCAGGCGGGCAAGAAGGTCAAAGTCGGCCACACCGGGACGCTTGATCCGTTTGCAACGGGACTCATGCTTATCGTGACGGGCAAGGAGTGTAAGAATGCCGGGAGGTACACTAAACTTGATAAGGTCTATGAGGCCACAATGACATTAGGCCGGACGAGCACGACCGGCGACCCGGAAGGCGCGCTGACGGAGATATCAGCAATTGAACCCTCCAGGGAAACGCTCGAAAAAGTGCTCGAAAAGTTCGTGGGTGATATCGAACAAACGCCGCCGATCTTCAGCGCCATCAAGATTAACGGGCAGCGCGCATACGACCTGGCCCGCAAAGGGCAGGAGATCGAGGTGCCGAGCCGCCGCGTAAAGATATATAGCATCGATCTTCTCGATTATTCTTATCCCGAGGTG
>JALRBM010000031.1 GCA_023257755.1 Candidatus Saccharimonadia bacterium
TAATGTCTTTTACCGGAAACTCCCGTTCGGCGCTGACGTTCAGTGTGACCAATCCCATAGTTGTGGTAATTATACACTATTTTTTAATTTTAGCTACCTCAGTGGTACAATGAAAGGCAGTATGACGAATGAAATCTACGACGACATGGCGCTGGAGCGTATCTGTAAGGAACGCTTTGGAATGGAAGTCGATATCGACAAGGTGATTCTTCGTCAGATAGAAGTCAGTCGGGTGGCGACTGCAACGGTGTTTTTAACCAAAAAGAAGCAGTTGCTGGTATACATTGACGGCCGCTCCCGTCTTCTTTTAAGCGACATCAAGAAGATCGTGAGCCGAATGGGTCTTAGGGCCGAATTGTTCTTTCCGCCAAAGGGCCAGCCTGATTATTTTGATGCGATTGGCCGCGAGAAGTTCCGGGAGGTTTTTCCTGGGCGGGGATCGATCACGGATGACGATATTATTTTTTACCGCACGCTTGCGCCATATAACCCCGCCCTGGCACTGATCAGCGAAGTGAAAAATGGTGAGATCTACTGTTACGATAGTGACGCTCGCGGTGACTGGCGAGTAACGGCCAAATTTGCCTACAGACGAATCAAAACCAGCTAATGCCGGCTGTTAATCACGATATTCGAGCCTGACTCTGGCGCGTAGGTCAGAGTGAATTTTTCGCAGCCACCGGTGGTTGATGACTGGCAAGCGGCGTTATTCGTTACGCTGGATCCGGTATAGATAATATAATCATTCACGGGCGAGCCCGCGGAGTGAAGCGCATTTGTCGCGCTGGCTGGCATCCTGGGCATTTTTAAGTCTTCGACCTTAAGTTTCAATAAATTCGCCACCGCCGTACCTGTATTGCCGCCGTAATTATTAACGAGATTCCGGACTGAAGGATATTCGCCGTTTGTCTGGTGATAACGTTCTAATGCATGAGCGATCGCAGTGACATTACCGCGCCTAGTGTTGTCTCGGGCATCTGCCTGCACCTTTGACAAGGAGAAGAACGCAATGCCTACCAAAATTGCAATCACTGTAACGACGACGGTGATCTCGACGATCGTAAACCCTGCTGTCCGCTTCATGTGGCTAGTATAGCATAGGCGTTTTATTTCAGATCGAGCACCACCAAGTGTTCAATATGAGGCGTGCGGGGAAAGAAATTATAGCCTTGATGCGAACGAATACCGTATTTCTCTGCAAGCTTTGCGACGTCGCGCGCCTGTGTGACTGGGTTACAACTAAGGTAAATGATGCGCTGTGGCGCCATGTCCAACAGACGCTGGACGACGGCTTCGTGTAGTCCGGCACGCGGCGGATCAACGATGATACAACTATCTGGCGTGAGATGATCTAATGCCGTTTCGCTGGTCGCAAGGACCGCCCTTGCTCCCGTCTTTCCAAGCGCTTTTATATTATTTTTCATTTCGCGGACGGCGTGTTCGTTACTTTCAATCAGCGTTATGTTATCTCCGCCGATCGTCAGGCCAATCGAGCCGACGCCGCTATACAGATCAATGACCGGCTTATCTTTTTCTATCCACTGCTGCATGTCTTTTAAGGCCTGTTCATATACCCAGAGGTTGATCTGAAAAAAGCCTTCCGTCGCATAGGTAAAGGGAGTATTCAGGATGGCATCAGAAAGCGTCGTTTCGCCCCAGGCCTGCAGGCGCGAGGTTATGACACTGGCAGGACTCTTAGGGTTGCTGTAAATAAGTTCGAACCCAAGAAGACCGAGTGATGAGATGTTGCTCTGGGTGAATAAGGGGAACAATTCCTCTTTAGTATATAGCTGGGCG
>JALRBM010000097.1 GCA_023257755.1 Candidatus Saccharimonadia bacterium
AGTTGCCAGCGTATCGTTTAGGGCAGGACTAAACGGCGCCCAGCTGACAGATAGCCGCACCAGACTGAAAAGAATCCCTGGTTTTTGTCCGGTGGTTTCTAGCAGGGTGTTAAGCGTATGTTGCAGTGAACCTGCGTCGAATTCACTTACTGCCAGTGCTTGCCTGGCTGATTCAAGAAGTTGTTTGATCTCGTCTTTTTCGAGTTTACGTAGTTGCTTGTTTTCGGTTAGCATTTCCCAGTTCGGAGTCGGTTCCTCGAAAAAGTAGCTGGAAAGAAGCGGCAGGTCGGCCAGTGTTTTTAAGCGGTCTTGGACTAGACCAAGGACAGCTTTTTGCTTGTCTTCACCTGCATCTTGGGCACTTTCGGGCCAAAAGTTTACGACGCGGCTATACAAGTCGTCGAGTTTGAGTTGGCGGATCCACTGGCCGTTCATCCAGATCAGGCGTTGTTCGTCGAAACGGGCACCGCTACGCTGGACGCGGTCTAGGCTGAATGTTGTAATCAGTTCGTCGCGGCTGAATATCTCTTGCTCGGTGCCGTCGTTCCAGCCTAAGGAGGCGATAAAGTTCACCAGCGCTTCCTGAATGAAGCCGTCTTTCAGATAGTCGAGCACATCCTTGGCGCCGTCGCGCTTGGAGAGTTTCTTGCCGCCGGTCGGGGCGAGGATATGTGGAACGGTCGCGAACTTTGGAGGTTCAAGACCAAGCGCTTCGTAGATATTAAGATAATTCGGCTGGCTGGCGATGAACTCCTGGCCACGGATGATGTGGCTGATCTCCATCTCGGCATCATCAACGATATGCGCAAAGTTGTAGGTTGGCAGTCCGTCGGACTTTATAAGAATAATATCGTCGATTACTTCGGGTCCGGATGACAGGTCTCCCATGACTTCATCGTGCCAGGTGTAGCTTTTCGGATCTGATTTGAAACGCAGAGCGGTTGTGCCATCCCATGCAGGAGGGTTCTCGGGCCTATGGTCACGGTAAAGAAAGGCCCGCTTTTCGGCTTTTGCGGAGTCCCGAAACGCCTGTAGTTCGTCCGGAGTGTATGGGTCGGCATACGCCCTGCCCGCATCGATGAGCTTCATAGCCCATTGATGGTAACTGGCACGCCGTTCACTCTGCCGATACGGAGCATAAGGCCCTCCGATGTCTGGCCCTTCGTCGTAGGAAAGCCCAAGCGCGCGGAGACTCTCGACCAGATGTTTGTCCGAACCTACTACCTCCCTTTTTTGATCGGTGTCTTCCAATCTTAGGACAAACTTACCACTAGCTTGACGGGCAACAAGGTACCCAAAAAGAGCGGTGCGGATGCCGCCGACATGAAGATAGCCGGTGGGACTTGGGGCGAAACGGGTGCGGACAGTAGACATAACAGAGAGTATTATATCAGATGATAAAGGCGTTTGGCCTATAGACTGGTGGCAATTCTGCGGATCTGGTCACTAGAGAGCGGGGCATCTCCCTCGATAGTATAAAGAATGCCGTCGTTTATCCATGCCGCATTACTGCTATAGATATAAATGGTGAGACCGCGTTCGTTGTACGGGATATAATTATCGCCCGCCTTTTCCTTGACGTAGTTATCCAAAACGGCGCTGGAATCCCAGCTGCTCTTTGACTGCTTGACGGTGAAATTCTGCGGTCCGCTGTTTGAGGCGAACTTCATACTGACCCATCCCTGGTTATAGGCAACACTTCCTGAGAGGCTGTAGCCGTCAGGCCGGTATTCAGGATATGATGCATCAACGCCAGCTTGCGCAGCGGCAACGCGCACGGAAAGATTTGGCATGTTGAGGTAGGTAAAATACCCTCCCAAAAGAATCAGTGCAAGACTGACTGACCCTACGCTTACAAGCTTGCGTAAGCGACCGGAGCGTTTTGCGTGATCCCTTTCGGCTTGTTGTTTGGTAGGCGCCTTTTCCAGAGCTTCTGCGATCGCTTGTTGCTTAATAACCTGCGAAGGCTTTAAGACGGCTGGCTGGACGGGGGCCGAAGCGGCTGCATGCTGCTTATGGACCTTGTGCATGACGGGATGTACCACCGGGCCAATATCGGAAATCGTCCGTCGCTTAGGAGGCGCGGCTTGCTGCTTGGGGGCGAATTTGGCGACCATAGGGCTTCTTTGTGCGGTTACACGTGGAGTCGGAGCGGCTTGTGGGGAGGGAGTAGCCTGTACGTGGCGGCGTGAAAGCGTTTGGGATTTTTGGACCCGTTGGTGAACGGTTTGGGAAGGTTGGGCTTTTTTAGCAGGCGTGACTGGCTGGTTCGCTTGGTTGACCGGCAAGCCCGTGTGCGCATCATAGACGACGCCGTTAATTGTTACTGTTTGTTGGCTCATACATTCCCCTATTCAACCCGTTGCTTATTTTGGTCTTTTGTTACCTTTTATAGTAGAAAACCAGCTGAAAATATGCAATAGCTTTATGAGAATTGCTATAATAAAAGACGATGTATCGACAGCCTTCAAAGCGT
>JALRBM010000116.1 GCA_023257755.1 Candidatus Saccharimonadia bacterium
CAGCGATTCTTTGCGCAGCCCTTCTTTGTTGCCGAGCAATTTACCGGAAATCCCGGCGTATACATCAAGCTCGAGGACACGATCCGCGACGCCAAGGATATCCTTGCCGGCAAGTACGACGCCAAACCGGAAAGCTGGTTCTACATGGCTGGCGGCAGTCTGGCTGATAAAAAAGACTAGTTTTGTAGCAATTTAGTAATCACTCCTGTTCGATCAGGGGTGATTATTGCTTTTATACTATAATTATGATATAATCACTATAAGCTTAACAAAAAGCCCATAGGTAGGAGGGAGAAACGTCATGCCCAGTGATATGCCGCCCCGGGTGGAAACGCCGGAGGAGCGTCGCGCACGATGGGCGGCTCAAGGGCAGTCGCTGCCTCAGACGCCCACCATCAAGGCGCTGCCTCACTCCGCCGATGAGTCGGAGACGGTGGAGCCGGAGAAGGTGCGCTTCATGCGCCGAGATGGCTGGTGGCTCGTGCCGCTGGTGATCCTGGCCGTGTCGGCCATCCCGATCGGCATGGCGCTCTCTGGCAACGGAGAGACGGTCGTCGACCTTCTCGTCTGGCTGGTCCGAGTCACAGCAGTCCTGCTGGTGCCGGGTTCGGTGGCAGGGATCGTGGTCAGCCTGATCAGGAAGAAGCCCCGCTGGGCGCTGATCTGGGCCATCGTTCTGGTCGTCGCCCTGATCGGTGTCGCCCTGCTGTACTTCTTGCAGTAGTGCCGGAGCGGAGAGTGAGTGGTGCCCCCGGGCGCCACCACTCACCCCCGACTTCCTCCTACCTAGATTACCCCTTGAACCTCTCGCCAGTGGCGAGTTTTTTTGTTATCATAAAACTATATGAATTTAGAACTTATTACCCTTCTTGGTAAAAAGGTGGACCAAGAAGTATACGAAGTAATGCTCCCGACCGCTGCGGGCGAAATTGCCGTCTTCCCCGGACACGAACCGTTAGTGACGATGGCAGTGCCAGGGGTTTTGGCCG
The DNA here is from genome assembly GCA_023257755.1 of Candidatus Saccharimonadia bacterium. Taxonomy (GTDB): domain Bacteria; phylum Patescibacteriota; class Saccharimonadia; order Saccharimonadales; family Saccharimonadaceae; genus JALRBM01. The sequence continues at coordinate 990 of JALRBM010000116.1, forward strand.
TCCGCCGTAAAAAAACCGATATGGATTCCCGGCTTGATTATTTTGCGATTAATGGCGGTGTTGCCGAAATTTCCCAAGGGAAAGTGCGGGTGCTTGTCGATGAAGCCGATTACGGCGAGGATATCATTGAATCCGAAAGCAAAGCAGCGCTCGAGCGGGCTATCAAAATGCGGGATAACGCCAAAGATCAGGTGGAACTAGAGCAGGCACATCAACTTGTCGACCGTCATATGGTCAGGCTGAAGGTGGCTGATCTTCACCGTCGACGCCGCCATCATTAGGCGGTATCTGTTCGTCTAATGCAATGTCTACCGCTCTGTTGAATTGGGCTATATTGAGGGCGTACTTCAGGATGGCGTGGTAACTCACGACGCCGGCGATAAAATCACGTCGCGTTCGCAAAAATTCAGGATCAAGCCCTATATGGTTAGCCACTAACCAATGGGCAAGGTCGGGTTGGTCTGCCTTAAAGGTTTCAAAGTCAGGGGTAAATTCGCGCGGCGCGTCTTCAAAAAGCTTAAGATCATCTTCAGTGATCCTGGGCAGGGAGAAAAAATCATGCGATTCGGGGCTGCTCACAACTGTTCCAGTATATCACTCTCTTTCAGCCTCTTGTGTTCAAGGGTAGAATGGAAAGAGATTTAATGGCAAAGGAGTATACAATGGAATTGGGAGACGCAGCTTTAGGAAGTATTCAGGCCGGTGCTGATCAGCAGGCGCGGCGCGAGGAGCTGATGAGACGCATCGCCAGCGGCGAATTTCATAGAGTCATAGAGTGGGTTGGACCTGGGAAAATGATCATCGCCCGCTGCGTTGACGGACGCTCGCCGGATAAAGAAGTGCCTATGTTTCTCCCTAATGCCGCCGGCGGAACCGAATCACTGTTCGTCGCTGATGACCTGACGACAAAACGCTATGCGGCTGATGATGCGTCGACACTTTCAGGGTATCAGCACCTACTCGAGGGGCTGGCTAAGGAAGGTTATAGCATTGGCGGCCACACCGATACGCACGCGGATGGTGATAAAAGCGGATGCGGGGCTAATGACAAGCTAGCAGTTATTTACGATTATATTAAAAAACACGCTGGCGACCTACAGGTTGTTGCAGCAAAGCTCGGTGTGATTATATCTGATGCGGATCGGGATAGTATTGCGGCAAATGCATCTACCCGGACACAATTTTCCGAGGGCCGAGAACTACTTGATGCGCTAAAAACCGCCGGAGGAATCGTTGACGTTCTGGTAGGCGAACATAAGGAAGTTGTCGCGGTCATTAACACACGTCAAAACACAACCCTGGATCGCAACGTTCTGGCGGATGAATTTGGCAACAATTACCAGGCATTTAACGTTGATGTCTGGGCATTCGAAGATGCCGCCCGGGCCATATCACTTGAGGCAGCCGAAGTGCGTCAAAAAGTCGCGGCAATGGTGTTTTATAATCTGGCCACTACAATGGTATTAGCTGGTCCAAAAATGCGCGTTATCGTGCTTTAAGATTTATATGTTTTGAAGGAGAGCACGCACTTCATCGGTGCTTTTAGTGTGCATCATTTTTTCACGCAGTTCACTTGCGCCGGGGAAATCGCGGACGTAAATCTTAAAAAAACGCTTCAGCGGTTCAAAACGGCGCGGTTCAAGTTCTTCAGAGTATTTATCAAACAGGTCGAGATGAAGGCGAAGTAAGTCGAGGAGTTCTTCTTTGCTATGTGCGCTTCCGCCTAAGCCACTAGCCGTTTTACCATCCTCTTGTGTTGTTCGCTGGCGCTCCAACGGGGTCAGGTCGGATGATAAAAGACTAGTGGCGCGGCTCTCGGTTACTTCTTCAAAGGCAAATGGATTATGAAAAATTCCCCGCCCAATCATCACGCCGTCGACTCCGTATTGTTTTACCAGTTCCTCGCCGTGCTGCCTGTCGCGGATATTGCCATTGATTGTCAAAAGCGTCTGCGGAGCGATCTCGTCACGTAGTTTTTTAATTTCAGGGATAAGTTCAAAATGCGCGGGTACCTTGCTCATTTCCTTTCGGGTACGAAGATGGATCGTGAGGTTAACGATGTCCTGTTTCAGGATGTGTGTTAGCCACTCGTGCCATTCTTCGGGCGCGCTATAGCCAAGCCGGGTTTTGACGCTGACGGGTAGTCCCCCTGTTTTGGCGGCGGCAATAAGTTCAGCGGCAAGTTCAGGGGTGCGAATCAGGCCGCTGCCTCCCCCACTTTTAATCACCGTTTTGTCAGGACAACCCATGTTAATGTCGATGCCGGCAAATCCCATTTCCTTGAGGCCCAGACTCATTTGTTCGAAATGCTCAGGTCTACTTCCCCAGATTTGTGCCACCATGGGCTGTTCGTCGCTGGTAAACGAAAGTCTCCCTCGGGTACTATGAACACCCGCAGGGCTACAGTAACTGGCGGCATTGGTAAATTCGGTAAAAAAGATATCCGGCCGGGCGGCGCGGGCGATGACATGACGGAAAACCACGTCAGTCACGGCCTCCATCGGGGCCAAAATAAAGAACGGACGTGGTAAATCTTGCCAAAAGTTCATAGTTTTGATTATATCTAGCGGGCGTCACCAAGCTGAATGGTGTGGTTGTCCGGGTGCTGTAATTCCTCTGGTATGTGACCGTTGGCTGTTCTTTCAAGCACTTCTCCGCCAAATGACTGCCGTCTTGGAGCGTCGAACTCAGTAGCCGGCAGTTGCTCTGCCTCGGATACCGGATCGATCCGGTATTCAATACTTGAGGGTCGTTCTATTGATAGCGTCATAGTCGCTCCTTTTGTTGAATTATAATGGAGCTTTTATTATACCATAAAAGGAATGATGTCGCCTCCCACTCGACACAACTATGTGGTTATGTAAAGTGGGAGACGGACAGGAATAGCATAGGGGTGATGCCCCTATTCCTCAGCATCGCAGAGCGATGCTTGTCCGTCGTGAAGGAGCTTGAGAACTTGGGAGGTTGTTACTCCCTCGCTCCATTGACGATGCGGGTCAGCTTCGCGCCCTCGGCACCAGCCTGGTTCCGGGCGGTGTCGAGCGCCGCCTGCTCCCAGGAGTCGAGCTGCTTCCCGCCGTCGCGCACCCTGCGCGCGAACGCCCGGACCTGTTCCGTGCTGTATGACTCCATCGAGTCACTCCCTCTGATAGTCAAACGGAGAGGTGCCATTCCTGTCATAGGTGCTCGAACGAGGCACCTTTAAATCAAAGCACCTCGGAGCATTCAATATTATACATCCGAGGTGCTTTTATGTCAACCTTCCGATTTGCACGAATGGTTCATGCAAAATGGGAGATGGACAGGGATACTGTCACGACTGCCAAGGGCAGTTAGTGGGAGAAAGGGTTCCCCGTGCCTGTGTGCCCACAGTACGGCACGGGGAACCCAGCGCGGTTGGCAGGAATCGAACCTGCGCCTTCACCTTGGCAAGGTGATGTTCGGCCACTAAACTACCACCGCTAGAAGTGGACGGGGGCGTGCTGCGTGTGGGGGAACACGATCCGCACGCTCTTAGCCCGGCGAGGGGGGAGGTACCAGGCAGGCCCGTCCACTCTCTCCTCCCGCAAGGCGGGAGAAGCTTCTGAAGTGTAGTATCCCTGTCGATGAACGACAGGAGAGTTTTGACTCAATCACTGTCTTCATTTATTATTGCATTACTGTCAAGAAGATGCAATAAAAATTAGATAATTCCCTCACGCAGGTCTGATTCGAAATTAAGAATACCCTTATAGGATGGATCGTAGCTACTCGTATCCGGAAGATCAAGGCGTGTGATATGATCCCAGACTTTTTGGATGAGCAGGCTGAAGCTCTCGAGGTCGCTTGGCGAGAAGACTGCCTCCAGGGTGATCAGTTCATTGTTTGGCGTAGGCTCGACAAATTGAATAATTCCCTTTTCAAATTTGTACTTGGCGTAATCGCGAGAGTGGGCGACGAGAAGATTATAGAACATAAGCTGCTGCTTATAGCGGTGCAGTTTTATCTTTTCATAGTCGGTTTTCCCTTGCCAATTCCGGCTGGCTCGTCCGGTTTTATAGTCGGTTACTGTCATTGCATCCTCGGTAATGTCAACTAGGTCAAGGAGCCCAGTAAGCTGTGCATTCCCAAGGAACACTGATTGGTCGGCAAAGTTAAGCTCGGCCTTTTGCCGAGGCGTGAATGTCTCGTATTTATTCTCGAAAAAGGTGCTGAGGCAATCCACTCCCTTTTGGAGGTGGCTGCGGAAATCATCCGGCCTAAGATTTTGCAGTTTGAGACTTTCAGTAAAATCGTGGATGATGTCTTCAAGCGGCCTATGGCTACCGGTAGCCGAGAGATGGGTGTGCGCTCGCTGTAAGGCAGCGTGAATTGCCGTTCCAAATGCGGCGGTCGGCGATGGTGTTTGAGGAAAACGAAGCAGGTGGCTGATAAGAAAATGCTGTGGCCCGCCTCTGCTGACATCTAAGAACGCCGTAAGATGAGTACTGCTGAGTTTGTAATGCTCGAGGGTGGGCATCAGAAGATCACGCATCGGCTGTTTGATTGGTTGGGAGAGCGGCTGGTACCAGATAGTTTCTGCGGCCTCAACCAGATCGTCCAGATTTGTTGCGGTCTTTGGGATTTCAGGAGACCAAGCTTCTGTTGTGAGGAAACTGGCCGGCAATGTATCCTTACCAGTGTCGTCACTGCGGAAGTAACTGATAGAAAGTCGGCGTTTTGCCCGCGTCATAGCCACAAAAAAGAGCCTGAGACGTTCGTCAAAACTGTCGCCCGCCGGCGCAAGCGGCAAGTTTTCGGGATAGCTAATCAGTCGTCCACGCCCCCTTGCCCGCTCGCCCCAGGCGGTGTCGACCGCACCAATG